>JAXJUX010000136.1:0-47927 GCA_036308845.1 Ruminococcus sp. | reverse complement strand
ATTTACAGCAGAGAACTATAATCCAAGAGAATGGGCAAAACTTGCGAAAAAAGCAGGTATGAAATACGCTGTTTTGACAGCGAAACACCACGATGGATTCTGTCTGTTTGATTCTCAATATACAGATTTTAAATCTACCAATGCACCTTGCAAACGCGACCTGGTAGCAGAATTTTTGGAAGCATTCCGTGCAGAAGGGATTAAAGTAGGTCTGTATTTCTCTATTATTGACTGGCGCCATCCGGATTATCCTCATTACGGAGATATGCATCATCCAATGAGAAACAATCCAGAATACTCCAATGAAAACAGAAACTTTGACCGTTATCTGGACTATATGTTTGCTCAGGCAAAAGAGCTTTTGACAAACTATGGAAAGCTGGATTTGATGTGGTTTGACTTCTCCTATGGTGATATGAAATGTGATAAATGGAAAGCAAAAGAATTTATGGAAATGGTTCGTTCTATTCAGCCATGGATTATTACAGACAACCGTCTGGAAGGAAGTGCTGAGGATGCAGGTTCCATCAGAAGTCTGGATCCAACACCATATTCCGGTGATTTTGCTTCTCCAGAACAGATGATTCCACCGGCTGGTCTGAGAGATGCAGGCGGCAATCCAATCCCATGGGAAGCTTGTATTACACTGAACAACCATTGGTGTTATTCCGCAGCAGACCATCATTGGAAATCACCAAAAATGATCATTCATATGTTGGTAGAATGTGTAAGTAAAGGCGGCAACCTGCTTCTGAACGTTGGACCAAATGCTAAAGGTGAAATTCCAAAAGAATCGGTTGCAATTCTTGAAAACGTAGGTGACTGGATGCAGCAGAATTCCAGAAGCATCTACGGATGCGGATACGCAGACCTTCCAAAACCAGAATGGGGAAGATATACAAGAAATGAAAAGAATAAAAACATTCTTTATGCTCATGTATACGAAGAACAGGCTGGCGCAATCTGTCTGGAAAATATGGCAGGCAAGATCGAAAAAATGCGCATGGTAAGAGACAATTCTGTAGTAGAAGAAAGTTTCTTCTGGAACCTGAAAGAATACGCAGAAAATGCATTTTTCTTCTTTAATGTAGGCAGAGAATGTGATTCCTATCCGTTGCCGGACGAGAGAGATACGGTTGTGGAGATTTTCTTGAAAGAAGAGTAGTCAATTAAGATAATTTTTTATAAAAGAGGCATGGCATCATCCAAAATGAGGCTGTGCCTCTTTTGGGATGATGGAAAAATTTGTGTTTGTGAGGGGTGTTCCCCTGCGCAACACCCCCACAAACACAAATTGATGTACTCATTTCCTATACAATATAGTAAAATATACGTATCGAAGATAAGGAGTGATATACCATGATTATATTCTTAACAAGCAGTCCAACAGGTCCTCTGGATGGAAGCAGACCCGTAGATGGATTGGACAAAATGAACAATTTTGTAGTAAATCTTAGAAAATACTGGAAGCCAGATTCTCGTTGTCTGATGATTGCGGCAGCGCCGGATGAGCCAGCGAGAAATGATGAAATGTGTGAGTTCTTTGCAGGTGTTTTACGAAAGGAAAATTTGTCTTTTTCCACTTTTGATTTGTGGGATAGAAGAACCACAGATTTTTCGGAAGAAACATTAAAATCCTATGATGTGATCTGGCTTGGCGGCGGTCATGTGCCAACGCAAAATAGATTTTTCCATGAAATTCAATTGCGTGAAAAAATAGCAGATTTTCAGGGGATTGTGATTGGTATCAGTGCCGGAACGATGAACAGTGCAGATGAAGTATACGCGCAGCCGGAACTTCCGGGAGAAGCTGTTGATCCGGATTTTGTCCGTTATATACGGGGGCTTGGCCTTACAAAAACAAAGACGATTCCGCATTATCAGATGGTCAAAGACTGGTATTTGGATGGAATGCGATTGTATGAAGATATTACATATGGCGACAGCTGGGGGAAGACATTTCTTGTGCTGACCGATGGGAGTTATCTTTTCATTGAGAATGGAGAAGAAACGGTTTATGGAGAAGCCTATGTGATCAACGATGGTAAAATTCTTCAAATATGCAGTGAAGACAAAACATGCAGATGGAAATAAAATTATAATAAAACACAAAAACCGCTTTGCAGGGGGTAGAATCGTGCGAAAGAAACACATAAGCGCACATAAGATCTGCAAAGCGGTTTTGTCTATCTATAGAGAATTCGCCGAATGGTATCCGTTGACAAATGGTATGAGTTTGCCAATTCATCGATACTCATTTTTTCGTGGCGAAAACGATAGCGGATTTCTTCATTTCGTTGTCTGTAAAATTTGACGGCACCTGTGTCGGTGCCCCAGGTTTTCCTTTTCGTATTTTTCGGTATATATACAAGTTCCCCAGAAGAATATTTTTGCATCTCTTTCAGCAAATCATCTGGAAAAATTTCGGATGCATTTCGATATTTCATTGGTTGGATTCTCCTGTTCAGAAACAAATCTGTTGCTGCAGGAAACAGATAGTAGGTATTTTTGAGTTTTTAGCCAGAGAAAACAGTCAAACGAGCTTATGATCGGTGGAAAAAACTCATGTTTATATAATATACAGAGAGAAATGACTTATAAAGTGTCGAGAATTTTTTAAATAATTCTTGCAAGTGGTATATATGTTATTGCAATCCGGAAAATAAACAAGATACTGGAAATATAATGTAACAGTTTATGCTTTTTGAAGGCGGGATGTGACCTATGGCTGAACTGTTACAATACAATGAAAAGAGAAAATAATTTAGTTGACAACAAGTATGTCTAATGATAGTATACATTGTGAATTGTTCACAAAGTGAACTATTTGCAAAAAGAAAGGAATTTTATGAATCAAATAAACGAAGCATTGTTAAATGCCTGGCTTCGTCTTTCTACATCAGTGATCAACAATCGTCTGGTGTCAGAAATGTCGTATAATGAATCTCTGGTATGTGGTATTTTGTATAGACATTCATTGAAACATACGGACCAGAAGCTGACTGCCACAGATATGTGTGCAGCCACCAATATGTTGAAATCTCAGATGAACCGTACCTTGAATCAGTTGGAAAAAAAATCCATGATCACAAGGGAACGTTCTACGGTAGATAAACGACAGGTGTGGCTTTCTTTTAATATGGAACAAGCAGAAGCCTATAAAAAGCAACATGATAAAATTTTGCAGCTTGTGGATGGTATCGTGAATCAACTTGGAGAAGATAAGGCAATGGATGCCATTAAAACATTGAACACGGTAGCCGATGCAGCGAATCAGATTATTAATGAACAATAGAAAGGAATCTTATTATGATTAGATTTTTAGTAGACTCATCTTCTGACTATACAATGGAAGAAATCAAAGAAAAAGGTTTGGAATACGTATCTCTTTGCATCACAATTAATGAAAAAACATATCTTGATGGCGTGGAAATGGATAGAAATACACTGTATGAAATGTTGATGAACGGAAGTGAATTTCCAAAAACAGCACAGCCATCTCCGGAATCTTTCCTGGAAATTTTTGAAGATGCAAAGAAAAAAGGCGATTCTGTAATTTGTGTTGCACTTTCTTCCGGAATCAGCGGAACCTGCCAGAGTGCTCGTCTTGCAAAAAATATCGTAGATTACGATGAAGTTTATGTTATTGATTCTCTGTCCGCAGCATGTGGAATTAATATTCTGGTAGATCACGGTATGAAACTGCGTGACCAGGGACGTTCTGCGAAAGAAATTGCAGAAGAATTGGATGCACTGAAAGATCGTGTAACAATTTTTGCAGCAATCGATACGATGGAATATCTGTACAAAGGCGGTCGTGTCAATCGTGCGACAGCAGCTATCGGAAATCTTGCAAATCTGAAACCAATCATTACATTAAATGGAGAAGGAAAGATTGAAATTCCTGCAAAATGTATTGGTAAAGTAAAAGCAATCAATAACGTGATCAAACTGGCAGAAGAAGTAGGAATTGATACCGATTATGAAGTATTTTCCATCTACTGCCACGGAACAGAAAATACAGAAAAACTGGAAGATAAATTTGCAAAAGCAGGATACACTGTGACAGAACGCAGACAGATTGGAAGTACCATTGGATGTCATGTTGGACCAGGAGCATTTGGTCTGATTTTTGTTAATAAAAAATAGTAGAAAAGAGGCTATATCATTGAATATCTTAAAGAAAATTTATTGTCGTGGATTTCAGTTTTGTTTTAAAGCAGCGCTTCCAATTCTTCCATATAGAGAACCTAAAATTTTAAATACTATGGATGAGGTAGCAGAAACATTTCACAAAAAGAAAATTTCCCGTGTGCTTATTGTAACGGATAAAGGAATTTCTTCTCTTGGGATGTTGAATCCATTATTGGATGCATTGAAACAGAAAGATATTTTGGCTGTGATCTATGATGAAACAGTACCAAATCCAACGATTTCCAATATCGAGAGTGCAAGAGCTTTGTATTTGGAACATAATTGTCAGGCAATTATTGGATTTGGAGGCGGGTCTTCGATGGACTGTGCCAAAATTACAGGCGCTCGTATTGCGAAACCACACCAGCCAGTCAGCAAAATGAGAGGGATTTTGAAAATTCATTGGAAATTGCCAACGCTTGTGGCTGTTCCAACTACAGCAGGAACAGGAAGTGAAACAACTTTGGCTGCTGTTATTACGGATGATAAAACACATCATAAATATCCGATTAACGATTTTGCATTGATCCCGTCTTATGCGGTATTGGATCCGCAGGTAACTGTTGGGCTGCCAAAGCATCTGACAAGTACAACCGGTATGGATGCATTAACACATGCAGTAGAGGCATATATCGGTGGAAGTACTACGGCACATACCCGTGCAATGGCGGAAGAGGCAGTTATTTTAGTTCGTAAATATTTAAAACGTGCCTATGATGATGGTCACGATATTGAAGCGAGAACAAAGATGCTTCGTGCAGCTTATTGTGCAGGAGTTGCATTTACCCAGTCTTATGTAGGTTATGTGCATGGAATTGCGCATTCTCTGGGTGGTCAGTATGGGATTCCTCATGGTTTGGCAAATGCAGTCATTCTTCCACATATGTTGGATGAATATGGTTCAGCCTGCTACAAACGATTGGCAAAACTGGCAAGAAAATGTGACATTGCAGAGTGGATGGACGATGATGTAACTGCTTCTGAAAAATTCATCCATTGGGTGAAAGAAATGAATCGTTCTATGAAAATTCCGGAATATCTTTACGAAATCAAACCGGAAGATATTCCTGTTATGGCTGCTCATGCGGATAAAGAATCCAACCCATTGTATCCGGTTCCGAAATTAATGGATGCAAAAGAACTGGTAAAGATGTATGATATTGTTGCTGGCAGAGAAACCGTGCTCTATCGTGATGCAAAGAAACCGGCATTTCCGATTCACAAAAAACGTCCGGCACATAACTAAAAGAAAGGCAGTGAATCTTCATGGATATTCAAAAACTTGTTGCCGCACAGCGCAAATATTTTGCGACACATCAGACATTCGATGTAAATTATCGAATTGAAATGATGAAAAAACTGTATCAGGCAATTAAAAATCATGAAAATGATATCAATGATGCATTGAAAAAAGATTTGGGAAAATCTGAAACAGAAAGTTATATGTGCGAAATTGGAATGACCTTGAGTGAACTTTCTTATCAGATGAAACATATAAAAAAATGGAGTAAAAATAGAACCGTTCCTACCGGACTGGTAAATTTCCATGCAAAGAGTTTTACCGTGCAGGAGCCATATGGATGTGTTCTTGTCATGGCACCATGGAACTATCCATTTATGCTGAGCATGGAACCGATGATTGGTGCAATTGCGGCAGGAAACTGTTGCGTTGTAAAACCATCCGCTTATTCACCGGCAACATCTGCAGTTATCAAATTTATTATTGAAGAAGTATTTCCACCGGAATATGTGGCTGTAGTAGAAGGCGGCCGTGCAGAAAATACAGAGCTTTTGAATACACGCTTTGATTATATTTTCTTTACCGGCGGTGTTTCTGTTGGAAAGCTGGTCATGGAAAAGGCAGCTGCAAATCTGACACCTGTTACTTTGGAACTTGGTGGAAAAAGCCCATGTATTATCGACGACAGCTGTAATCTGAAACTGGCCGCCACCCGTTTGGTATTTGGAAAATACTTAAACTGCGGGCAGACTTGCGTTGCACCGGACTATGTGTTGGTAGATGAAAAAATCAAAGACCAGTTCGTAGAACAGGTCAAATTTCAGATTCAGAAAATGTATGGTGAGAAACCTTTGGAAAATCCGGATTACGGAAAAATTATCAATAAAAAACACTTTGACCGTATTTTGGGACTGATCGATCAGAAAAAACTGGTTTATGGTGGAAAATCCAATCCGGAAACTTTACAGATTGAACCAACGATTCTGGATAACGTGACACCGGAAGATGCGGTTATGCAGGAAGAAATTTTTGGACCAGTGATGCCGATTCTGACGTATAAAAATATTGAGGAAGCAGAAAAATTTGTAATCAGTCGTGAAAAACCATTGGCACTGTACATTTTTACACAGAAAAAAGAAGTGGAAGAACGCTTCTTAAAATACGTACCATTTGGCGGTGGATGTGTGAATGATACTATCGTGCATCTGGCTACGGCGGAAATGGGATTTGGCGGTGTTGGAAACAGTGGTATGGGATCTTATCATGGAAAGAAGAGTTTTGATACTTTCAGCCATGAAAAATCTGTTTTGAAAAAATACTGCTGGCTGGATATGCCGATGCGTTATCAGCCTTATAAAGAACTGTATTTGAAGATGATTAAAATGTTTTTACATTAAGAAAAAGACCGTTTGCAGGGAATGTATAGATATGCAAATGGTCTTTTCTATTATCTATTTTATATGTAAATGATACTTCTGTACAAGTTCGTGATATTTCTGTGACTTGATGTTTACCTCAGATGATGTTACAATAAATACAACTGAGAAATCCAAAGAGGATTGGCCTATATTTTGAAGAAAGGAAGCGGAGTTAGAAATCCGTTTTAGAGGTGAAACAAATGTATCGAGTATTGGAACTGAATCCACAGTTGCAGCCATTTGCAGGTGACATTGATTTGCGTATGTCCCGTTACAACGAAACAAAAAATCGTTTGTTGTCAGATGGCAGAACATTAAACGAATTTGCTAATGCACATGAATATTTCGGTATTCATCATGTAGACGGCGGCTGGGTTTACCGTGAATGGGCACCAAGCGCATATCAGCTCTACCTGATGGGTGATTTCAATAATTGGGATAAAACACAGTATCCATTGACAAAACTGGAAAATGGTATCTGGGAATTAAAACTGGAAGGTGAAGATGCTTTATGGGATGGTTGTAAAGTAAAAACAGTCGTAGATGCAAATCTGACAAGAACAGAACATATTCCAGTATATGCTCGCCGTGTAGTTCAGGATCCACAGACAATTACATGGTGTGCAGAAGTTGTAGATGACTGGAAAACATTTGACTGGACAGACGGTGATTTTAAACCAGCAAACTCCCTGTATATTTACGAAGCTCATGTAGGTATGGCACAGGAAGAAGGAAAAGTTGGTAGCTATCGTGAATTTGCACAGAACGTTCTGCCAAAGATCAAAAAAGCAGGATACAATGCAGTTCAGTTGATGGCTATTATGGAACATCCATATTACGGAAGTTTTGGATATCAGGTATCCAACTTCTATGCAGCTTCCAGTTGGTTTGGAAAACCAGAAGATCTGAAATATCTGGTAAATAAAGCACACAAATTGGGAATCCGTGTATTGTTAGATGTTGTACATTCTCATGCAGTAGGAAATACAGCAGAAGGTATCAACATGTTCGATGGAACAACATGGCAGTGGTTCCATGATGGTCCAAAAGGTGATCATCCAGCTTGGGGAACAAAATGTTTCAACTACGGAAAAGACGAAGTTATTCACTTCCTGCTTTCCAACCTGAAATTCTGGATGACAGAATATCACTTTGACGGTTTCCGTTTTGATGGTGTTACATCCATGCTTTATCATGATCATGGTCTTGGTACAAGCTTTGACAACGACAGCAAATACTTCTCATACAACACAGATGTAGAAGCTATTACATATTTACAGCTTGCTAACGAAGTAATTCGTCAGGTAAAACCTGAAGCAATTACAATCGCAGAAGATATGTCCGGTATGCCTGGTATGTGTCTGCCAATCGAAGATGGTGGTATTGGTTTTGATTACCGTCTGGCTATGGGACTTCCAGATATGTGGATTCGTACTGTAAAAGAAAAATCTGACGAACAGTGGGAAATCGGAAAGATGTGGGGAGACATGTGCCTGCGTCGTCCAGGAGAAAATACAGTTGCATACGTAGAAAGCCATGACCAGGCTCTGGTAGGTGACAAAACAATGATTTTCCGTCTGGCAGATGCAAATATGTACACAGATATGGAAAAATCCTGTCACAATCTTGTAATTGACCGTGCAATCGCCCTGCACAAAATGATTCGTCTGTTCACACTCGGTGGTGGCGGAGAAGCATACCTGAACTTCATGGGTAATGAATTTGGACATCCAGAATGGATTGATTTTCCACGTGAAGGTAACGGATGGAGCTTCCATTATTGCCGTCGTCAGTGGAGCCTGCAGGATAACGGCTTACTGAAATATCAGTGGTTAGGCGAATTTGACCGCGATATGGTTCGTTTGGCAAAACGTAATAACATGTTCGACCAGCGTATGGCTGATCTGTTACTGTTGAAAGAACCAGAAAAAGTAATTGCATTCTACAGAAAAGGTCTCCTGTTCGCATTTAACTTTAATGCAACACAGTCTTATACAAATATTTTGGTTCCAGTACCAAACAATGCAGATTATGAAGTAAGACTTTGCAGTGATGACGAACAGTATGGCGGACAGAACCTTATAGAACATATGACATACAAAGCGAAAAAATTTGATGGAAAATATTATGTAGAACTTTATCTTCCAGCACGTACAGCAGTCGTACTGAAAGAAGGTCGTATTCGTAAAGAGAAAGTAACAGAAAAGGTAGAAAAATAAGTATTTGATCGATACGCTATAAAAAACAGGCATGCCAGTTGGTATGTCTGTTTTTTATTCTTTTATTCCTATCATTTCCATGAATTTTTGACACGCCACAGAATGTGGTCGATGAGGATCCGACAGCATACAGATTGAACGATCTGGAAAGGGATCCTCAAAGGTTAATTCCACAACGCTGCCTGTTTTTAAATAATATTGTGAAAAAAGGCGTGGCACAAATCCTATTCCCATATTTTGCGCTGCCATAGGAGCAATCAGATCTGCGGAGGACAATTCGATATCCGGCTGCAAATGAACCCCATGAGATGCAAAAATCGTGTCCAAATAATACCGTCCGGATGTTTGCGGTTCCAGAGAAATGAGCGGATAGTTTGTAATCTCTGAAAATTCCAAAGAACGGTTTGCCAGGTGGGCGAAAGAAGTTCCTGCGATGGCAACCATAGAGAAATCTGCTAAATGGTGCTGAAGCAGGCTGGTATGAGGAAATGGAGTTGTCATGATGGCAAGATCCAGAGTCCCGTTTCTTAACAATTCATGGGTATCTTGGTAGGTGATGTTTTTAATGGAAAATTGTATGTTAGGATATTTCGCTTTGAACTTTCCCAACACGGGTATCAGGTAATTTCGCAGAGAGGTTTCCGATGCACCAATTTTGATGATTCCTTTTCCCATACTGATATATTCTTTTAACTTTTCCTCCCCTTCTGAAATTTCCCTATATGCTTTTGAAATATGTTGAAAAAGTAATTCTCCTTCCGGGGATAACTGCATACCTTTTTTTGAACGGATAAATAATTTGCAGTTTAAATCTTTTTCCAGATTGAGTATGTAATGACTTACGGTGGGTTGTGTTAAGTACAATGCCTTAGCTGCCAGGGTAATATTCTGATAATGAGCCACATAATAAAAGATTTTATAAGAATCATAACTGATGGACATGGAAACTACCGCCTTTCTTTTGGGTAAATGTCATGAAATTTTTATTTTAAATAAGAATTTTTCGAAAAAGTACACAATCCATAGAAAATATCAATATTATAACTAAAAACTATTTATTATACAAATGCTTTGAGACCAAGTATAATGACTGCAATCTGAAAAAGCAAGAGAGGATGTGATTTTACGGAAAAATTAACAAGAGCTCTTATGGAGGAATTGAACTGTGAAACCGTATTTACCATTCCCATATTTGGCGGAATAGGCGTGAGTGAGTCCGTTGTTGTTACCTGGATCATCATGGCGGTACTGGTTTTGATTTCTGTTTTAGCAACGCGAAATCTGAAAGTTACAAATCCTGGAAAAGGTCAGATGCTGTTGGAAATGGCTGTGAGCAGCCTGCATGACATGGTCAGTGATATGGTCGGAGAACATGGACAGAGATACGTTCCCTATTTGATGACCGTTTTGATTTACATAGGATTTGCAAATATCATTGGATTGTTCGGATTTAAGCCGCCAACCAAAGATTTGAATGTAACGATTGCATTGGCTGTGATGAGTATTGTGCTCATCGAAGCGGCTGGAATTATTGCAAGAGGTACCAAAGGATGGATTAAAAGTTTTGCACAGCCGGTTGCAATTATGACGCCTTTTAATATATTGGAAATCGTCATCAAACCATTGTCTTTGTGTATGCGACTCTTTGGTAATGTACTTGGTGCATTTGTTATTATGGAGCTGATCAAGCAGGTGGTTCCTGTGATCTTGCCAGTTCCATTCAGTTTGTATTTTGATATTTTTGATGGGCTGATACAGGCCTATGTATTTGTATTTTTAACCTCTCTTTTTATCAAAGAGGCAATCGAATAAACGAAAACGCCGGGAAAGCGTAGAAAGGATGAATCATATGTCAACTTTATTAGCAATTGGAGCAGGAATCGCAGTTTTAACAGGTATAGGAGCAGGGATTGGTATCGGTCTGGCAACTTCAAAGGCGGCGGAAGCTATCGCCAGACAGCCAGAAGCAGAATCCAAGATTACAAAAGTTTTGATGCTGGGGTGTGCACTGGCAGAAGCAACCGCTATTTACGGCTTTGTTATCGCGCTTTTGATTATTATTTTCTTAAAATGATACACAAGGGTCAAAAGGTCATACAAATAAATTAGAAAGGCAGGTAGAAGACAGTGCTGAATTTTAGTCCTTGGAATCTGCTGTTTATAGTCATAAATTTACTGGTTTTGCTGGTCTTGATGAAAAAGTTTTTGTATCAGCCGGTTTTGGGAGTGATTCAAAAGAGACAGGAATTGCTGAATCAACAGTTTGCGCAGGCACAAAATTCTCAAAAAGAAGCGGATGCGCTGAAAAAACAGTATGAAGCATCTTTGGCGGATGCAAAAGAAGAATCAGACCGCATGATAAAAGAAGCCAAAATGCAGGCAGGAATCGAGTATGATTTGATTCTGGCGACTGCAGACGAAAAATCAAGACAGATATTGGATGATGCGAAAAAAGCAGGCCAGTGGGAAAGAGAAAGAGCTGTGAAGGAAGCTGGTGATCAGATTGCACAGTTGGCTATTGCTGCAGCATCAAAAATCGTATCACAGACATGTGGCGAGAAACAAAATTATGATATTTATGAGGAATTTCTGAAAAAAGCAGGTGAAAAGAGTGAAGCAGACGAACAATAATTATACAGCAGAACTGATTTATGTGACACCTCCTACGAAAGAACAGATGGAGGGGATTCAGAATTTCCTGAAGAACAAATACCATTCGCAGGATATCACAATTCTGGAAAAACAGGATGCATCACTTGGCGGAGGATTTAAACTTCGTGTAGGGAAGGATGAGTATGACTGGAGCATGAAAGAAAAAGTGCGACAGTTGGAACAGAAATTGGCAGAGGCTGTAAAAAAGGGTCATGAAAATAAAAAAGAAATTATTGATGTCTTAAAAGAGGAAATTGATAATTTTGATGCCAGAGTGCAGGGCCGCGAGGTTGGATACGTAAACTTTGTTGGGGATGGAATCGCAAATATCAGCGGTGTGGACCATGCAGAGTATGGAGAAATTTTATTGTTTGATACCGGATTGAAAGGTATGGTTCAGGATATACGAAGAGAAGAAATTGGATGTATCCTTTTTGGCAGAGAAGGCGAATTAAAAGAAGGAACCCGTGTAGTCAGAACCGGAAAGAGAGCAGGTATTCCGGTTGGTGAAGAATTTCTTGGAAGAGTTATTGATGCATTGGGTGCACCAATTGACGGGTTAGGAGAAATTAAGGCAGCAGATTATCGCCCGATGGAGCAGAAAGCACCCGGAATCGTAGAGAGAAAATCCGTTACAGTTCCATTGGAAACGGGAATTTTGGCGATTGATTCCATGTTCCCTATTGGACGCGGTCAGCGAGAATTGATCATCGGTGACAGACAGACGGGAAAAACATCTATTGCAATCGATACGATTTTAAATCAAAAAGGAAAAGATGTAATTTGTGTTTACGTTGCCATTGGTCAGAAAGCATCGACGGTGGCAAAAGTGGTAAATACGTTGAAAAAATCCGATGCCATGGATTACACCATCGTCGTATCTTCTACGGCCAGTGATCCTGCATCGTTACAATATGTTGCGCCATATGCGGGGACTGCTATGGCAGAATATTTTATGCATAAGGGAAAAGATGTACTGATTGTGTATGATGATCTGTCTAAACATGCAGTCGCCTATCGTGCCCTTTCTTTACTGTTGGAACGTTCCCCTGGACGAGAAGCCTATCCGGGAGATGTTTTCTATCTTCACTCCAGATTGTTGGAACGTTCCAGCCGTTTAAATATGGAAAACGGAGGAGGTTCGATTACGGCATTGCCAATCATTGAAACGCAGGCAGGCGATGTATCTGCCTATATCCCTACCAACGTAATTTCTATCACGGATGGACAGATTTTCCTGGAAAGTGATCTGTTTTTTTCTGGTATGCGTCCGGCGGTTAACGTGGGTCTGTCTGTTTCACGAGTAGGCGGTGCTGCTCAGACGAAAGCAATGAAAAAAGCAGCCGGAAGTATTCGAGTGGATCTGGCTCAGTTTAGAGAAATGGAAGTATTTACACAGTTTGCTTCGGATTTGGATGATATGACGAAAGAACAGTTGGCATATGGAAACGGATTGATGGAATTATTGAAACAGCCGCTCTGCCATCCAATGTGTCTGCATGAACAGGTTCTGACGTTGTTTTTGGCGACGCATAAGGCGTTTCTTTCCATTGAAAAGAAGCGTGTGAAAGAATATCAGAAAGCTATATTGGAGTATTTTGAAGAAAAATATCCAGAGATAGGAAATGAAATCGAAAAGACCAAAGATTTGTCAGAAGATCTTATGGAGCAAATAGTACATGCGGCAGCAGAATTTAAAAGCAGGTGGAGTTAAATGGCAAATGCAAGAGAAATTCAGACACGAATCAAAAGCATACAGGATACCATGAAAATTACCAATGCCATGTACATGATTTCCTCGGCAAAATTGAAGAAAGCCCGCACCAGTCTGGAAAATACGCAGCCTTATTTTCAAATGCTGCAGGGAAGCATTGCCCGTATTCTTCGGCATTTGCCGGAACTGGAACATCCTTATTTTGAAGCAGAAGAAAATGCGGAAGTAAAAAAGGATGCGAAAAAACGAGGATATATTGTTATTTCGGCAGATAAGGGGCTTGCCGGTGCATATAATCATAATGTGATGAAATTGGCAGAAGAATGCCTCAACCATGGGAAGGATAATCTGATTTTTGTAGTAGGAGAGTTGGGCAGAGAATATTTTACGCAGCATAAGATTCCTATTTATAAACAGTTTCATTATACGGTACAGGATCCAAATCTGACCAGAGCCAGAGATATTGCGGATTTTGTGATTTCTCTATATGACGAGCAGAAGTTGGATGAGATTTATGTGATTTATACGTATGCTGTAAATTCCATGCAGGAGGAAGCGATGGTGCAGCGGTTGCTTCCTTTAAAAAGGGAAGCGCTTACAGTATCGATTCCAGCCGATGTTTATATGGAAGATATTCGTATGATTCCGTCTGCAGAACAGATTTTGGATAATGTGGTGCCATCGTATGTAACGGGATTTATTTACGGCGCATTGGTTGAATCGTTTTGTTGTGAACAAAATGCCCGTATGATGGCAATGGAGGCCGCGACAGATAATGCGGAAAAAATCTTAAAAGAACTGCGGATTACCTATAATCGTGTACGTCAGGGTGCAATTACTCAGGAAATCACGGAGGTAATTGCAGGAGCAAGGGCACAGAAAAAGCGTAGGAGGAGAGCATGAAACGAGGTAAAATTGTACAGGTACAAGGACCGGTTGTGGATGTGGAATTTTCCGATGCGGATATCCCGCAGATTCGAGAGTCCTTAGAAGTGAATAATCATGGAGAGCGATGTGTGATGGAGGTTTCCCAGCACATCGGTGAACATACAGTCAGATGTATTCTCCTTACAAGCAGTGAAGGATTATGCAGAGATATGACCGTCTATGCGACGGGTGACAGCATTCAGGTGCCGGTAGGAAAGAAGACATTAGGAAGACTTTTTAATGTCTTCGGAGAAACGATTGACGGAGGGGAAAATCTGACGGATGAACCTCATTGGAGTATTCATCGGGAACCACCGGCATTTTCAGAACAAAATCCGGTAGTTGAGATTTTGGAAACAGGGATTAAAGTCATTGACCTTTTGGCCCCATATGCAAAAGGTGGAAAAATCGGTCTGTTTGGCGGCGCCGGTGTTGGAAAAACGGTGCTGATTCAGGAATTGATTCGAAATATTGCCACGGAACATGGCGGATATTCTATTTTTACCGGTGTGGGTGAGCGTTCCCGAGAAGGAAATGACCTGTGGTCAGAAATGAAAGCATCCGGTGTTTTGGAAAAAACAGCGCTGGTATTCGGACAGATGAACGAACCGCCGGGAGCACGTATGCGTGTGGCACAGACGGGACTTACCATGGCGGAATATTTCCGTGATGAAGAAAAACAGAATGTGCTGTTATTTATCGATAATATTTTTCGATTTACGCAGGCTGGTTCGGAAGTTTCAGCACTTTTGGGACGTATGCCGTCAGCGGTTGGATATCAGCCTACATTGGCAACGGAAATGGGAGAATTGCAGGAGCGAATTGCTTCCACGAAAAACGGTTCCGTAACTTCTGTGCAGGCAGTTTATGTTCCGGCGGATGATTTGACAGACCCTGCTCCGGCAACGACGTTTGCCCATCTGGATGCCACAACGGTATTGTCCAGAAAAATTGTAGAGCAGGGAATTTATCCGGCAGTCGATCCACTGGAATCCAATTCCCGTATTCTGGAAGAAGATATCGTAGGAAAAGAACACTATGAAACAGCCAGAAAAGTGCAGGAAATGCTTCAAAAATATAAGGAATTGCAGGATATTATTGCGATTTTAGGTATGGAAGAACTGTCCGAAGAAGATAAAAAAGTGGTTTCTCGTGCAAGAAAGATTCAAAAGTTTTTGTCACAACCATTTTTTGTAGCTGAAAATTTCACTGGTATACAGGGAAAATATGTACCATTAAAAGATACCATTCGTGGGTTTAAGGCGATTGCAGACGGCGAAATGGATCCATATCCGGAAAGTTTATTCTTTAATGTGGGCACGATTGACGAGGTGAAGGAAAAATATGAAAACATTCAGTCTAAAGGTAGTGGCCAGTGATCGAGTTTTCTTTGACGGCAGATGCAAAATGGTAATTTTACCGGCGATGGATGGCCAATTGGGCGTATTGGCGAATCATGGAGATATGGTAGTTGGTCTCTCCATGGGAGAAATGCGGATACAAAAGGAAGACGATACCTGGGAAAGCGTACTGATTGGAACAGGAATTATGCAGGATATCAATAATCGTATGGTGATTCTAACCGAATTCGCAGAAGACCCTGAGAAGATAGATCAAAAGCGCGCCATGGAGGCGAAGATGCGTGCAGAAGAACAGCTTCGGCAGAAGCAGAGTATTCTGGAATATCATCATTCGAAGGCTGCGCTGGCAAGGGCATTGGCGAGGTTGAAGGCGAGTCAGAAATAGAAGTTTGGATATCAGTTGACTTTTCAGTTTAAAGAGTACAGGTAATCACATTCCTGTATCGTTATTTTAATAAATAAGAACGAAAAAGAAGGCGGGCAGATTTTCTGTCCGTCTTCTTTTAAGAAATGATTATATGTTTTTATGCTTTATCTATTGCACATTTAATTTATATTCTTTTATCAGTATATCACGGTATTCGGAATCTGCGACCATACGCTGCAGATCTTGGATACGGTTATCTTGAATGAGCAAAGTGGTTAGTTGGTTGGTCAATTTTAATTGAGAAATCTGTGTGGCATTTTGAGCCAGTTGATTCTCCTGTTGAACTAACTGATTTTCCTTTTCCTCCAACTGCTTTTTCTTCTTATCAATCTCGTCCTGCATAATATCAATCATGTATCGAACTGTATTGCGATCCAGTTCGAGAAGTTCTTTTGAAAACATTTCCATCATCCTCTCTATATTCAGGCACATTTCATAAAGTTCCTGATACATGACTTTGAATTGTGGGAATTTATCTAACAGAGATTCGATTATCTCCGGTTCATCGGAAGTAAGAAAGGTAAGCCATGCATCCAATTCATTTCTGATACCACTATTGTGCAGACTTTCCTTAAAAATGTCAAGCGGGATCAGGTAATATTTCTGGAGAAGTTCAAGCTCCAGACCGGAATTGGATGTTTGTGTAAAGGTATGCAGATAGCAGTCAGGATATGCATGGAAAATTTCTGTGCTCTTTTCGAAAAAGATAATCGTATATACGTCTTTCACATCTTTGTAACGGAAATCCTTTTTCTGTTCACTTCGTAAGCGTCTGTATTGGCGCAGCAGTAGGTCAGCGAAGTAACAGGCACATCGCTGTCCGGGGAAATGATATCCTATCTTTTGAATTTCGATGTTGGCGATGCTGTGGTCCTCAAATTCCACAACGACATCGGTGATCAAAAGAGAAGATTCGTCTGCCAGACGGGTGGAATCGTTGGGAAGCACGCAGAGGATGCGGACTTTCTTACCAAGAATCTGGGACAACAGATGTTCCAACCGTTCTGGGGTATACTCCGGATTGAAGACTTCCTTAAAATAGGGATCGTATGTAACCTTTACACCCAGGACGCCGGTGCAGATGTCAAGAAACTGCTGCTGTTGTTCGAGTGTCCAACTGTAGAAAGTGGATACCATAGAGGCAGACTGGTTGATTGCTCTTAAAACTTCATCTTTAGTGCGAATAATTGGAAATAATTTTCGCAGCTTGTTCATGTAACCTCCTTTTTGTTTATTTTTTGAGGGTAAATACAAAGATATGCTTTTGCATTCTGTATGAGATGTGTTTCAAACGATATCATACTGCATGTAAAACAGATAGCTACATAGTATGCTAAAATGATACGGCTTGAAATTGAGACAACTTCATTTTATAAGAAATGTGTGTCGGTTACAAGAAAAATCGTTCGACAAATTTCGCAGTATTCTTAGTGATTTGTACATTATCGAATATAAAAACAAAGAAATTCGTTTTCCAATATATGGAACCTGGGGAGAAAGTTGCAAGGTAAAAAAGGATTTGATAAAATACAGTGAATGTACAATTTGAGTCAATGTAGAATATAGGAAGGATATAGATTATGATAAATAGAGAAGACATGCTGGAACTAACCAGACGCATGACCCCAAAAAGAACATCCATGACAAGAATCGCAGGCAGTTATATGGATGCGGATGGTTTTGTGGATGGTACGTTTAATACGAACTTTTTAAAACTCTCGGGAACAGACAAAGAAAAGAATCTTGCTATTGCAAAAACAATTCCCTTTGCAGAAACAAATAAAAACCTGAAACAATATAAATTTGCTCCAAATGCTATGAAAGCTGGAAGTATGTGGCAGCTTTTGATGGGGATTAAGACAAGTGGTTTGAAAAATGATGCATTGTTGGATACCTTTTATGAGTTGGTAGGAGAAATTTATAAAACCAATCATGATTATGCGGTGTACTTATTTCATGACCGATATGACGTACCGGTGAAAGCATCCGACCATGAACGTGTGGGGGAATCGGAAGAAGTGTATGAATATATCATTTGTACAATTTGTCCGGTGACGGGAGATTATGAAGCAGGAAAGCCGGAATGTGGATTTATTTTCCCGGCGTTCACGGATCGAAGTGCGGATATCAATCATGTAAATATATATCAGGCAGACGTGGAGAGACCACATTTGGAGTTAGTGAAATTATTAGGTGTATAATCTTTAAGCAAAAACTTCCCGAAAAGTAAAATTTTTACTATACATGGAATAGAAAATACATTTTGCATAAAAGTGTTAAATTTACAGCAAAATGCAAAAATTTGATTGTTGTAAGCAGGGTTTCCATATAATAAAATTGTTTTAACAATTAGGAAATGCGATAAAACAGGAGGGGGAATTTCTGATGTTGGAAAAGAAACTGAAGAAAAATGCAGTTGAACAGGGATCGCTGGTGATTAAAGTGATGTCCTTTCAAACAATTACGTTTTTGACAGTTGCGTCACAAATTTTTGTATTTTGGTTGTCTGCGAAGGAAGATTTTTTTCCGAGTATTGATGTGTGGAGAACGATAATTACTACATGTTCGCAGATTATTGCTGGGCTTTATGGTATTACTATGGCAGGATACACATTTTTTCTTTCTCGAATTGATGGTATTACTGCATCTGATTTTACATTAGATTATGTAGTTGCCAGTATTAAGAATCGATTTAAAGGTTTGATTTGGTATTTGACATTTAATGTTTTGATGACGTTATTTAGCAGCGTTATACTGATGTATTGTCCGGCTCCGGAAGGGAAAGAAATAGGTTTCGTTTATCGTCTGTTTTGTAATGAATTTTTAGTATTTGTTTGTTTTTCTATTGGATTGATTTTATACTATTCGGTACTTGTTGTGAATCCGAACTGTATAGAAAAAGAAGCTGCAAAATTGAAAAAGAGATTGTGCAGGGGAACTGGAACGGGAAACATTACAGAATTTATTTCGTTATATGATCAAATTGAAAAACGATGTAATGAAATGTTGCCAAAAAATGTTTTGCAGCAGGTGTATGATAATAAAGGGAAAAAATTTGAATATACGATAGAATTGCTTTATGAAATACATCCGAAGCTGCGTCCTTTGATACCGGAATTAACACGGATTCATCGCTATTATGAGTGTATGGTTAACTGTACACCAATGAGTGTGTCCCAAGATATGTGTACATCAGCGAAACGAGTTCTTGCTTTTATGATTGACACGCGTAACATTTTATAGAATAATAAATGTACTTGTTATTTTCGGTAAAAAACGGACAGGAGAAATTGCATTGGCGCTGGAATTTAAGCTGGGCGGAGAGGTTTTACGAACGGTTATCGTCCGGGAACAGGCTGAACTGATTATTTTGGGAGCCATTATCTTACTGCGTGGTGCATTGACGTTTTTGATTCATTGGGAGATCAAAGTGGAAGAATCTCATGAACATATGGATAGTGAAAAATAAGAAAGAATCTGTTTACAGGTTCTTTTTTATTTTAAGAAAAATTTCACATCGTTTACAACAGTTTGCAGCATACTGGTTATTGTAAAATAAACACTTGTATATTAAAATTATTATAACTGGGTTATCGGTTGAGATAACAATGTGCAGCAAAATTATGAATCAAGGGAGGGTTCAAATGAGAAATATTATTAATATCAATGAAAACTGGAAATTTATTCAGGAAAATGTGGGGCTGCCAGCAGAATATCCAGCAGACTGGAAAACTGTTTCTTTGCCTCACACATGGAATGCAGTAACGATGGAAACGGTGGTTATGACCGTGGAAATTACTGGTATGCAAAAACATTCCAGACACCAAAACAGCCATTGGCAGGCGGTCGCGTATTCGTAGAAATTCTGGCTGCAAACTCTGAAGCAACTGTATATGTAAACGGCAATAAAGTGATTTACCATGAAGGCGGATATTCTATATTCCGTGCAGATATCACAGATTACTGCAAAGAAGACGGCGAAAATCTTCTGGTTGTAGAATGTACAAACGCAGCAAATGATTATGTATATCCACAGAATGCAGACTTTACATTCTACGGCGGTCTGTATCGTGGTGTGAACCTTATCAGCGTACCAAATACACACTTTGATCTGGAATATTATGGTGGACCTGGTATCATGGTTACTCCAAAACCATGCGAATGCGGCGGTGCAACATTTGAAATCGAATCCTGGGTAAAAAATGCAGATGAAAACTTCACAGTTCAGTACAGCATTTACGATGAAGAAGGCGAAGAAGTAGGATACGCAGTTCGTCCTGCAGATGCTACAAAAACAACAATTTACGTTCCAGACGCAACACTCTGGGATTTTGATAACCCATATCTTTATACTGTAGTTGCTCAGCTGCAGAGAAGAAACGAAACATACGATGATCTGGAAGTTCGCGTAGGTGTAAGAACATTTGCATGCGATCCACAGAAAGGTTTCAGTATCAATGGCGTTGAAACACCACTGCGTGGAGTATCCCGTCATCAGGATATGATGTACATCGGAAATGCACTGACAGAAGATGATCATTACAATGACGCACTGATCATCAAAGAACTGGGTGCAAATACAATCCGTCTTGCACATTATCAGCATTCACAGGAATTCTATAATGCATGTGATGAATTAGGTTTTGCAATCTGGGCTGAAATTCCATTTATCTCTATTATGAGCAAAAATCCAGCAGCTCATCAGAACTGTATCGAACAGATGAAAGAATTGATCGTTCAGAACTACAATCATCCATCTATTATGTTCTGGGGCGTTTCTAATGAAATCCTGATCGGTGGTATTTCCGAACAGTTGGTAGAAAATCATAAAGAACTGAATGCGTTGGCAAAAGAAATGGACCCAACACGTCTGACAACAATTGCACACGTTTCATTTACTCCAGTAGATGGACCAATGCATTACATTACAGATACAGAAAGCTACAACCATTACTTTGGATGGTATAATAAGAAAATGGAAGACAATGGTCCATGGCTGGATGACTTCCATGCAAAACATCCAACAATCTGCCTTGGTGTATCCGAATATGGATGCGAAGGTATCATGACTTATCATGGTCCAGAACCAAAATGTAAAGATTACAGCGAAGATTATCAGGCATTGTATCATGAACATATGGCAAAAGTTCTGGATGAACGTCCATGGATCTGGTCCAGTCATGTATGGAATATGTTCGACTTTGGTTGTGCAGCTCGTGATGAAGGCGGCGTAGCAGGACGTAACAACAAAGGTCTTGTTTCTATGGACAGAAAGACCAAAAAAGACAGCTTCTATATTTACAAAGCATACTGGAATCCAGAACCAATGGTTCATCTGTGCGGAAAACGTTATGCACAGAGAGCTGGTGAAACAAGAGAAATCAAAGTTTACACGAACCAGGATAGCGTAGCTCTTTACATGAACGGCGCATTGGTTGGAGAACAGGCTCCTGTAGATCATATTTGCAAATTTGATGTTGCTATGAAAGATGGAGAAAATATTTTCCTTGCAGTTGCTGGCGATGTAAAAGATACTATGACAATTGAAAAAGTAGAAACAGAACCAGAAATCTATACACTTCCAGTTTCCGACGATGGAAATGAAGGCGTTGCAAACTGGTTTACAGCAGTAGGCGATGTTGATCTGGATGAACCAATGGAATTCCCAGAAGGAAAATTAAGCGTAAAATCCACAATGGGAGATCTTGTTAAGAATGAAGGTGCATGGGAAGTAATTTCCAAACTTACAGGTGGAAAATTAGGTCCAGATATGCCAATGTGGGGAATGATTGCTAACTTCTCATTCGATATGTTAATGGAAATGCAGGGTAATGTTCCAGAAAACGTTATGAAAGCGCTCAACAAACAGTTGATTGCATTTGATGTAGTAGAATAATAAGCGGAGAAGCAACAAATGAAAACATTAGCAGAAAAAATCAGTGAAGCCGTAGAACTGATTCAGAGTCTGAATTATGATGAACTGGAATTAGGTAAAAAAGTGATCAATGATGATTTGTATCTTCTGATTCAGAAATACGAATCCAAAGATCCTATGGTAGCACGCCATGAAGCTCATAAAAATTACGTAGATATTCAGTATGTAGTGGAAGGAAAAGAAGCCATTGAAATTGCAGCAGCAGATGCAATGGAAGTGGACGAACCTTACGATCCGGATCGTGATGTAGTATTCTTCAAACAGCCGGAAGTAGCTGCAAACTTCGTACTGACAGACGGCGGATATGCAATTTTGTATCCACAGGATTCCCACAAACCAGGAGTAGCTGTTGGAGCACCTTCTACAGTGAAGAAGATTGTTGGAAAAGTACGTATTTAATAGAACATGGATATAATAAGACAGCGGACAGGCATCAAACCTGTCCGCTTCTTTACTGTTATTAATCTCAACTCCGATACTCTGTCGGCGTTTTCCCCACAAATTTTTTGAAAACCTTTGTAAAATAACAGGTATCTATATAGCCGCAATCATGTGAAATCTGCTGTATCTGCAAATCTGTATATTCCAGAAGATAAACAGCGTGTTCTATTCTTTTTCGATTTATAAAATGACTCAGATTTTCTCCCGTTTCTTTTTTGAATAAATGTGATAAATAGCTTGGGCTGACAGCAAATAGGTCAGCCAATGTCTGCAAGGTTAGATTTTGTGTGAAATCACTGGTAATGTGTGCGATTGTTTTTCTGATAATCAGCGAATATCCATCCATAGCATGCTCTTTTACAAGAAGCGTGTATTTGCGAATCATCTCCTTTGCCAGGCGTACAGCGGTTCGTTCAGAATGAAGAAGTTCGATGTTATACGCATAATGTGAGGAAATTTCATGCAGTTGGAGTGGATGGAGACCACCTTTTTCGGCAGCTTTTCGCAGAAGAGTATTGAGAATGATCATATAATTTTTTGTATTGCGCAGAGAATTTGGTGAGCGCTGTTCCAAAGAATTTAAGTGAAAATTTGTTAATTTTTTTTCGATTTTATGAATAGCACCTTGGCTAACGAGCTGCATAATTTCATTTTCTTCCTGATAAATACTCGTCAGAACATGAATATTTTTGGAATCGTTTTCGGAAACGGACATACACATATACCACCTTTGCTGGAATGATGCAGAAAATATAACGGAAAAATGCTCCATAATAGTATAAGAAAATATATAAAAATAATACGGAAATTCAAAATAAAGTACTAACAGCATAAAAGAAATATAAGGTACTATGACTTTGTTAAAAAAATATCGAAAAGGAGAGGGATATGGAAAGAACAAAACAGATAAGACCTTTTGGGTGGAGAGACAAAGTTGGGTACATGTTTGGAGATTTTGGGAATGATTTCACATTTATTTTTGCCAGTTTGTATCTGATGGTATTTTATACGAAAGTGTTGGGTGTTTCTGCGGAAATGGTAGGAACTTTGTTTCTGGTATCTCGTTGTGTGGATGCTTTTACAGACGTTACGATGGGGCGAATTGTTGACAAAACGAAAACCGGTAAAAACGGACGTTTCCGTCCATGGATTTTGCGGATGTCTGGTCCAGTGGCAATTGCCAGTTTCCTGATGTATCAGTCATCCATGGCAAATGCATCTATGACAATGAAAGTGGTTTATATGTTTGTGACATATATTTTGTGGGGAAGTGTATTTTATACATCCATCAACATTCCCTATGGTTCTATGGCATCTGCGCTGAGTGCGGATCCAGAGGAGAGAGCTTCACTGTCCACTTTTAGAAGTCTTGGGGCGGCATTGGCATCGGTGTTGATCGGAACAATAGCTCCGTTCTTGATCTATACAACGGATGCGGCAGGAAATCAGATTGTAGAAGGACCAAGAATTACTCTGATTGCCGGAATTTTTTCTATTGGAGCTTTTGTCTGTTATTTGGTTTGCTATCGGATGACCGTAGAACGTGTGAAGATTGAGCCGGAACAGAATGGAGAAAAAGTAGGAATTGTGAAAACTTTGAAAACGCTGGGAAGTAACAGAGCGCTTTTGGGAATTATTCTTGCTGCGATCATGTTGCTGCTGGCATCTTTGTTGACACAGTCTGTCAATCAGTATGTATTTATTGACTATTTTAAGGATAAGGGTGCGTTGTCTGTTATGACGCTCCTGGGAATGTTGCCGACCTTTCTTCTGGTTCCATTTGTAGGACCAATCACGAAGAAATTAGGAAAGAAAGAAGCCAGTGCGATTGGATGTATCATTGGAGGATGTTCTTCTTTGTTATTATTCTTCCTTCAGGTGGATTCCTCTGCGTTATTTATCGGGATTTCCATTATTGGTTATATCGGTTTTGGATTTTTCAATATGGTAATCTGGGCAATCATTACTGATGTGATTGATGATCAGGAAGTGCGAACCGGAAAACGTGAGGACGGAACGATTTATGCGGTATATTCTTTTGCAAGAAAAATCGGACAGGCATTGGCCGGAGGACTTGGTGGATATGCGCTGGCGCTGATTGGATACGATGAAACCGTTCAGGTGCAGACGCAGGCAGTTGCCAATGGAATTTATAATATTGCGACACTGGTTCCGGGAATCCTTTATATTGGGGTAGGGTTGGTATTGCTGTTCATATATCCTTTGAGCAGAAAAAAAGTGAATGAGAATATTGAGATTTTGAATAAAAAACGTGCGGGAAATTAAGTGTTTATAAAAAGTGCTTTCTGAAATTTGGTCTTTGATACAAAGTTCAGAAAGCACTTTTTGATTTGCCAGAATCAAATTTTGGATTGGTCTTTCTTATATGATAGAGTAGAAGGAAGAAATGGATACAAATCTTCATAGTTTTCAATCTCAGCCTCATCCACAATGCCAGCGGGGATCAGACCCGTGCAGTCCTGGGTGGATGCTGGTTTTAAGTAGTCGTAGTCGGGTAGTGTGGATTCTTTTTCTGATTTTTTCATGGAGACCTCCTTTTTTTAAATAGTATGTGTAAAAATTGGAAATATATACAACACACAAATTTATCAACAGAAAGCTGTCCTATTTTCAAAAATATGCTATACTATCCCAATATCAATTACATTTGGAGAGAACAATGGAACATTATTATTACAATCGATTAAATAAATCCCAACAGGCAGCCTATCACGCGATGAAAACGGGTTTGCAGGCGTTGGCACCGTCGTTTCAGATTCCACGTCTGGAGGCAAAGGAACTGGCAGACATTTATTTTTGCCTTCGTCTGGACTGCCCGGAGATTTTTTATACTGTCAAATTCAGTTATCGTTATTTTAAGGAATCTGGCAATGCAGAGATGGTTCCAGAGTACTTATTTGATAAGAATAAAATCAAAGATCATCAGAAAGCAATGAAATCCCGTGTGGAAAAGCTGGCAAGACCGGCAATGAAGCTGAGTGAAACAGAAAAATTGTTATACATACATGATTTTGTCTGCCAGAATGTGCGCTATGACAAATTAAAGAAACCATATTCTCATGAAATCATTGGGCCTTTAGGACAAGGTGTCGGTGTCTGTGAGGGCATTGCCAAGTCCGTAAAAATATTGTGTGATGCATTAGGTATCTGGTGCGTGATCGCACTGTCAGAGGCGAATCCGGAAAAAGGAATCAAATATCGCCATGCATGGAATATTGTTCGCGTAAACGGAATCTATTACCATTTGGATGCTACGTTTGATAATACATTAGGTAAAATGGAATTGATCCGTTACGATTATTTTCTGCTTTCTGATAAACAGATATTCCGGGATCACGAGCCGTTAATCTGGAAAATGCCGGAATGTCCGAATGGAGATCATTTTTATTATAAAGAGAAGAAACTGTCTTTTACAAAAATAGAAGATGTGCGCAAGCGTTCGGCACAGGCGGCCAAAAAAGGGAAAATATTAATTTTTCATTGGCGCGGCGGATATTTGACGAGGGAAGTTCTGCTGGAAATGCTTCAGATTTTTGAAGAAGAAGCGGAAAAGAAGGAAAAACATTCATGGGTTTCTTTGAACTGGCCACAGGCAATCCTGCAGGTACGGTTTGAAAAAGATCTGCCGACAGAACAGGTGACGGTAGAAGAAGCGAATGAAGGGGAGAAATTATAAAACTTCCTAGGGGAAAAGTATACCACAAGTATAATGACAATCAAATAAAAGTTGTGGTATAGTACAAAGCAGAAACGCAAAAATAAGTGGAGATATCCACAGAAAGGAGTCAGATATGCAAACAGGAATTACAAAAATAGCGGTCGATTTGAATAGAGATACTATGCAGGCGCTGGAGATGATGCAGGGCTTGGGTTTGTTGTGCACATATAGACATAAGCGAAGAATGTAATGTTTGCAGATATCTGATGAACTTCTGTTTTGATGAGAATTTTTGAACCGCTTATCTTGTGTGTACAGGGTAGGCGGTTTTCTATTTATTGGGAATTTACGAGGTGATGAAGATGGGGCATATGCCGACCATAGATATGGTCAAGACGGGGAAAAATATAGCCAGATTAAGGAAAAAAAGCGGAATAACAGTAAAGGAACTACAGGATATTTTTGGATTTGCCACGCCACAGGCTATTTACAAATGGCAAAGGGGGATTACACTTCCGTCCATTGATAATCTGGTTGTATTATCTGTGCTCTTTCAGGTACATATTGAGGATATTTTAGTAACAAAGGTTGAAGAATAGAGACTTTTAGGTGGAGAATCTCGCAAGCGAGATTCTTTTTTTGTCGTTCGTTTTTATTCACAGAATGATACAAGGAAACGTAGAGAATAGAGATATTTTATGTTATAATACTCATAGTTATGTTTCTGGAGAGGGTACAGAGACAAAAAATTATAAGTTCAGGGGGAACTACATATGAGCACTAAAAAACGAATCGACTGGGTCGATGTAGCAAAAGGAATCTGCATGATTCTGGTAATCATTTCTCATGCAGAAGAACATTTTATACCAGGGCAAATGGCAACCTTAAAAGTACCGATTTATAGCTTTCATATGCCATTATTTTTCTTTATGTCGGGTTATTTGTTCTCTATGAAATCTTCTTTTGGAGAATTTTTAAAAGGTAAATGCAAACGAATTTTAGTTCCATATTTCTTTTTAGGTGGAATTTTGATTTTGTTTGATACATATTGGAATAACCGAAATCCGTTTGCGGAAAGCTGGTTCAACAAAGATTATTTTATGTATGAACTTACACAGCTGCTTACACAGAAGCGCTTCTGGACGCTGTGGTTTATTGCATGTTTGTTCTGGATGAATATCATTTTCTATGTGATTGTACGTTTTGTAAAAAATGAAAAAATCAGAGCAGCGATCGTAACGATTTTGGCTGTGGCGGGGCTTGTGTATTATCGTCTTGGCGGCGGTGCATGGTTCTGGAATATGGATGTTTGTCTGACAACATTGCCATTTTTCTATGTAGGTTATCTTTGCAGAAAAACCGATGTTATCAATCAGAAATTGTTAAGTAATAAAAAATATAAACCGATTTTGTTTGTTGGATTCATAGTGATCAATGCAGCCTGTGCAATGGTGAACTGGAAGGTATTTGGCGGTTATATGGAATTGTTTAGCTGTCAGTATGGAATGGAACCTTTGACTTATATCAGTGCATTTGCAGGAATTTTTGCAGTCATTATTCTGGCAGACTGGTGTAATTGGTTTCCGCTTCGCTATATTGGTGTTAACACCATGTTGCTGTATGCATGGCATCAGACAATGGTATTGCCTATTTTACAGGAATTTTATAAAAAGCATGGCATGTTTACGGATTTCATTCTTCCGACATGGAAATATTACGGAAGAATTGGTCTGACGACATTGATTTGCTGTGTGGTACTTTGTTTGGTCAATGAAATTATTTGCAGAATCAAATTGGGATTTTTAGTTGGAAAATAAGTGGACAAATGGCTGTTGGACGTGAACGTGCAGCAGCCGTTTATAACTTATAGGAAAAATAGGAGGAATTTTGTATGAAAGTTGTAGATATGCATTGTGACACGCTTGCAGCTCTGCGTGGAGCAGCACAAAAAGGAGAAAGTATGGAACTTCGCAGCAATCCACTGCATCTGGATCTGGAAAAAATGAAACAGGGCGATTATATGCTGCAAAATTTTGCTATGTTCGTATACTTGGAAAGCGGCGAAGATCCAATGACCACCGTTATGCAGCTGACGGATATTTTTTATCAGGAAATGGAAAAAAACAAAGATGTTATTGGGATGGTAAGATCCTATGATGATATTTTGGAAAATAATCGTCTTGGAAAAATGTCAGCTCTTTTGACAGTAGAAGAAGGCGGTGTCTGCAAGGGTGAACTTGCGGTACTTCGTAACTTATATCGTCTTGGGGTTCGTATGATGACACTCACCTGGAATTTTGAAAATGAACTGGCGTATCCAAATGTGATGCGTACCGGAGATGGTCCTCTGAATCCATTGGTTCCAAATACTACATTGGGTCTGAAGGAAAAAGGTTTTGCATTTATTGAGGAAATGGAGCGTTTGGGAATTATTATCGATGTTTCACATTTGTCTGATAAAGGATTTTATGATATTTACGAACATACCACAAAACCATTTGTAGCAAGTCACTCCAATGCCAGAGCGCTGGGTTCTCATTGCCGTAATCTGACGGATGATATGATTCGCAAGCTTGCTGAAAGAGGTGGAGTAACGGGATTGAATTATTGTCCGGCATTTGTGATGGACGCAACAGAAGAAGAAAAAGCTATCTGTACGGTGAAACGTCTGGCAGAACATGCCCGTTATCTGGCAAATGTAGGCGGTATCGAATGCGTAGGGCTTGGTTCTGACTTTGACGGAATCGGCGGCGAATTGGAAATGAAAAATTGCTCCATGCTTCCACTTTTGGAACAGGAACTGAAAAAACAGGGATTCCATGAAAGCGAGATTGAAGCAATTTTCCATAAAAATGTATTGCGTGTATACAAAGAAATTTTACAATAAAGGAACAAACATGTTATTTCCGGTAATTCCCCGGTGTAACCCCATATTTCCTCTTAAACATGCGGTTAAAATAGGAAAGATTGTCAAAGCCGGTGCGGGATGCAATGTCCAAAATACTGTCGGAAGTGGACAAAAGCATCTGCCCAGCCAGTTCCAGACGATAATCATTTAGATATTGGGTGAATCCCATCCCCATTGTGTTTTTGAAAAATTTCATAAAGTGCGACTTACTATAATAGCAGACCTGTGCAATTTCTTCTATTGTAATCTGTCGGGAATAATTCTCCTGAATATAGGAAAGAATCAATTTTACTTTCTCTAATGATTTTTTCTGTTCAGGGGAATATTTTTTTGTAGGGTGATTGGTGAACAATGTGAAAAAAATTTGAAACCAATAGCCTTTGATAGCCAGTTGATACCCATAAGGACGACGGTCGCAAAGCTGGTCAACGGTGTCAATGGCATTGCGAATATCCGTATAATAAGGAACCTGGTCGGTGATCAACGGTGGAAAATCCATCAAACCCGAAAATAATGGATGGAAAAATTCATTGTTGCAGTAATCTTCTCCAACGGCTTTTAACATGGCAGGGCGAAACAGGATGTTTTCATATTCCATGATTAAATATTCCTTTTGGGAAATGGAATGGAGCTGTCCAGGAAGGATAAAAACACAATCGCCAGCAGCTACATCATAAGGAACCAGATTGACAGTGACGATACCTGCGCCTTTTTTGATTACAATAATTTCCATTTCTTCGTGCCAGTGAATCGGGACGTAATGAAAATCCAGAGGAATTGCACAGACGTAGGTATTATATGGAAAATCGTGGGAAGTATGGGTTTTTGCTTCGTGAAATATTTCATAACGGGTTGAGTCCATAGTAATACCTCCAAAATAGTTTTGTGATTAAAATATAGCAAAAAAATGGTCAAAATACAATAAAAAACGTAAAATTCTCCTAATTGCCTAAAATGATATGATAGTTTTGTGCAAAAAATGGAAAGAATTCTGCAAGAAATCAACACGGAAATGCGGTAAAGTATACATCGTAAAAAGCAACAGAAAGATAAGAAACACTCTGCTGAATCAACATTGTATATTAACTTGAGAAAGGAGTTAATGAAGTATGAATGTAAAACAGATGTTAACTGAAAAATTGGGAAAAGAACTGAAAGAGAGCACAAATCAGGAAATTTATGTAGGGTTGCTGCAGTTGGTTAGTGAACTGGCCAAGGAAAAAGAAGAAAGTAATGACAAAAAGAAATTATACTATATATCTGCAGAATTCCTGATTGGAAAACTGCTTTCCAACAACTTGATTAATCTGGGAATTTATAATGAAGTAAAAGAACTTCTGGAAGAAAACGGAAAAGATATTGCTGAGATTGAAGAAATCGAACCAGAACCATCCCTGGGAAATGGTGGTCTTGGACGTTTGGCAGCATGTTTCCTGGATTCCATCGCAACTTTAGGTCTGAATGGAGATGGCGTTGGTCTGAATTATCATTATGGATTGTTCAAACAGGTATTTGAAAATAACAAACAGACTGCTCAGCCAAATCCATGGATCGAAGAAAACAGCTGGCTGAAAAAGACAGATGTATCTTATAAAGTAAATTTTGGAGACAAAACAGTAGTTTCCAGAATGTACGATATTGATGTAACTGGATACAACAATAAGACAAACAAATTGCATTTGTTTGATGTGGAAAGTGTAGACGATACAATCGTAACAGACGGTATTGACTTCGATAAAACAGATATCGAAAAGAATCTGACATTATTCCTGTATCCAGATGATGGAGATGAAGCCGGTCAGCTTCTGAGAATCTATCAGCAGTATTTTATGGTAAGCAATGCGGCAAGACTGATTCTGGATGAATGTAAGAAAAAAGGCTGTGTATGGTTCGATTTATCCGAATACGCAGTAATTCAGATCAATGATACACACCCAACGATGGTTATTCCGGAATTGATCCGTCTGCTGATTGAGTTCGGAATGGATATGGATAAAGCCATTGAAGTGGTAAAACGTACATGTGCGTACACAAACCATACAATTTTATCCGAAGCACTGGAAAAATGGCCAATGCGTTATTTGGAAAAAGTTGTTCCACAGTTGGTTCCAATCATCCGTGAACTGGACAGACGCGTGCGTGAAGAATATGACGACGAATCTGTATATATTATTGATAAAGATAACCGTGTACACATGGCACATATCGATATTCATTATGGATTCAGTGTAAATGGAGTTGCTTCCCTGCACACAGATATTTTGAAAGAAAATGAATTGAATAATTTCTACAAAATTTATCCGGAAAAGTTCAATAACAAAACAAACGGAATCACCTTCCGCCGCTGGTTACTGCACAGCAATCCAAAGTTGGCAGAATTGATCACTTCTCTGATTGGAGACGGATACAAAAAGGATGCTTCCGAATTGGAAAAACTGGCTGCATTTGTGGATGATGAAAAGGTTCTGAACCAGCTTCTGGATATCAAAATGGAAAACAAAAAAGAACTGAAAGAATTTTTACAGCGTACACAGAATCTGAACATCGATGAAAATTCTATCTATGATATTCAGATCAAACGTCTGCACGAATATAAACGTCAGCAGTTGAATGCGCTGTACATCATTCATAAATATTTGGAAATCAAAGCAGGACACAAACCAGAAACACCAATCACCATGATTTTTGGAGCAAAAGCTGCACCAGCATATATTATCGCGCAGGACATCATTCATTTGATTCTCTGTCTGCAGGAAATCATCAAAAATGATGAACGTGTCAATCCATATCTGAACGTGGTTATGGTAGAAAACTACAATGTAACAAATGCGGAAAAACTGATTCCGGCCTGTGATATTTCCGAACAGATTTCTTTGGCATCCAAGGAAGCCAGCGGAACAGGAAATATGAAATTTATGCTGAATGGTGCAGTTACACTGGGAACAGAAGACGGTGCAAACGTGGAAATTCACGAACTGGTTGGTGATGAAAATATTTATATTTTCGGTGATTCCAGTGAAACTGTCATTGAACGTTACAAAAAAGGAAATTACTGCTCCAGAGCATATTATGAAAATGATAATGCGATCAGAGATGCCATCGATTTTATCACAAGTAAAACAATGCTTACGGTTGGATGTCAGGAAAATCTGGAACGTCTGCAGAAAGAACTGTTATATAAAGACTGGTTTATGACACTTCCTGATTTCAGAGCATATGTAAAAGCAAAAGATCAGGCTTGCAAAGACTACACAGATTGCAAAGAATGGGCAAAGAAAATGCTGATCAACATCAGCAAAGCAGGATATTTCTCATCTGACAGAACAATTGAAGAATATAACAGAGATATCTGGCATTTATAAAAAGATAAGCGGGAGAAGACCGATGGGTTTTCTTCCGTTTTTCTTTTTCCTAAATAACAATACTTTCTTTTTTTAGTGTGGTAATGTATAATAGTGTAGCTTGGAAATATGTAAAATAGACGACAGAGGTGAATAACAATGGAATTATGGGATATTTACGATAAAAATAAACAGCGCACCGGACGTACGATGAAAAGAAATGATTGGTGTCTGCAGGATGGAGAATACCATTTGACCGTACTTGGTGTGGTTGCCCGTCCAGATGGGAAATTTTTGATTACAAAACGCGTGATGACAAAAGCATGGGCGCCAGGATGGTGGGAAGTTTCCGGCGGTGCGGTAATGGCAGGAGAAGATTCTGCAGATGCAGTTCGCAGAGAAGTATGGGAAGAAACAGGTCTTGATGTGACAAACAGTCAGGGAGGATACTTATTTACCTATAAAAGAGAAAATCCGGGAGAAGGGGATAATTATTTTGTTGACGTCTATCGTTTTATCATGGATTTTGATGAGAGCGATGTGAAGGCACAGGAAGCGGAAACCGATGGATTTATGCTGGCGACGGTAGAACAGATTCGGGAATTTGCCGATCAGGGAATTTTTCTTCATTATAATAGTATTAAGCAGGCATTTGAGTTATGAAAATTGTAAATTTGATAGAAAATACGCCCGGAGTTGCTGGCTGTGCGTATGAACATGGATTGAGTTTTTATATCGAAACAGAAAAACACAAAATATTGGTAGATACGGGTGCTTCGGATAAATTTCTGGAAAATGCCCGGATATTGGGAATTGATTTGAAACAGGTGGATTCTGTGTTTTTAAGTCATGGACATTATGACCATTCCGGCGGTTTGCTCGCTTTTGCGCAGATCAATCCACAGGCAAAGATTTATATGCAGAAGACAGCAACCGGCGCTTATTATCATGCGTACGACACCGGTGATAAATATATTGGGATTGATTCGCAGATTGCGGTACTTCCTCAGGTGATTTATATAGAAGAAAATCAGAAATTGGACGAAGAATTAGTAATATTTTCTAATGTTACGGGACGTCTGGTGTGGCCAAAAGGAAATCGGGAATTGGTAGAAAAGACAGCGCAGGGAAATGTACAGGATTCGTTTCGGCATGAGCAGTATCTGGTCATTTCTCAAGGAGGAAAGAAGTATCTGTTATCCGGCTGTGCGCACAACGGCGTGTTGAATATTCTGGAAAAGTATCAGGAGCTTTATCAGGAAGAACCTGATGTGATGATCAGTGGATTTCATATGATGAAAAAGTCCGGCTATGACGAACAGGATATTGCGATGATGAAAGAAACCGCGAAAAGATTGCTTGTTACGAAAACAAAATTTTATACAGGACATTGCACGGGTGAACATCCATTTGCAGTGATGAAAGAGATTTTGGGTGAGAAACTGCAGTATTGCCACAGTGGGGATGAGATTTTTACATAATACAGGAAGGAATATATATGCCAGCTTTAAAGAATGATTGGATAAAAGTAAAAACGGAAACAGGAGAAACCTTTGGAGGAAATCAAAAAAACTTTGATCGTGAATTTTTGCAGAAATCGGGTTGCGGTGTAATCGCTGCAACAGACATTATGTTGTATCTTGGGAAAAATCATCCAAAGTATAGCAGTGACGAATTTTCCTGTGACAAAGATACACTGACGATAGAAGAATACAATGTTTATGCAGAGAAATTATGGAAAAAATATCTGCCGGTAATTCCGGGGCATGGGATGAGTGGTTTTGTTCTTGCGCTTGGAATGAACGTATATTTTTTGCGACACAGGATTCCTCTTTTTGCATGGTGGGCAGTGCGTCCGCGTAAGTTGCAGCGAAGCATTGATACGATGCTGAGTCAGGAATTGCCGGTCATCGTGTCTGTGGGACCGAATCTTCCATTTTTCTGGAAAAAGAAAAAGCTGAATCTGTATGTGAAAGAAGATGGAAAATACATATCTGCAAACGAGACAAGGGCACATTATATGACGATTGTCGGACGGGAAGGAAGATGGATTCACTTGTCCTCCTGGGGAAAAGAATATTATGCGGATGGAAAAGAATATCTCAAATTTATGACCCAATACAGCAATTTTCTGATGAATAATATCTTATATTTGAAGAAAATAAAGTAAAAAATACATAGATTTAGAAAATTCTAATATTTTCAGACGATATATGAAAAAAGGTATACTTAATATAATGTAATTAATATAAAAAACTGATAATTTTGTTTGGTGAAAGATGTGTTTCCAAGGTATAATGAATGTATCACAATTATGCAGGAGGACACAAATGAAGGAAAAAAAGAAATTATCACTGGCAGCTCAGATTTTTATTGGTCTTGGGCTGGGAATTGTTGCCGGATTGATTTTCATGGCAATTGGAAAGGCAGAATGGGCTGTTTCGTACGTGAAACCATTTGGAACGATTTTCTTAAATCTTGTTAAGTTTATCGTAGTTCCAATCGTTCTGTGCTCTATTATCTCAGGGGTTATCTCCATGAGAGACATTCGAAAAGTAGGATCTATTGGTTGGAAAACAGTAGTTTACTATCTGTGTACAACAGCTTTTGCGGTTGTTATTGGTCTTGTCTTTTCTAATATTTTCAAAGGTACATATCAGATTCTCGAAACAACGGATCTGGAATATGAAGTTGCTACAAGTGTTAGCTTTATGGATACATTAATTGATATTTTCCCATCAAATATCATTCAGCCTATGGCAAATGCTTCCATGCTTCAGGTTATTGTAATTGCTCTGTTCTTTGGTTTTGGTATTATTCTGGCTGGTGAAAAAGGTGATCCTTTGGCTGCCGTTATTGACAGTCTGACAGAAGTAAGTATGGTAATCATGGAACTGATCCTGAAATTATCACCAATCGGTGTATTTTGTCTGATCACACCTGTAGTTGCTGAAAATGGACCAAAGATTCTTGGTTCTCTGGCAATGGTATTGCTGACCGCTTATGTTGGTTACGTGGTTCATATGGTTGTTGTATATTCCGCAACTGTAAAAAGTATGGCAGGTTTAAGCCCGATTGCATTTTTCAAAGGTATGGCACCAGCGATGATCATGGCGTTTTCCAGTGCATCTTCTGTAGGAACTTTGCCAATCAACTTGGAATGTGCTGAGAAATTGGGTGCGAAAAAAGACGTAGCAAGTTTTGTACTTCCTCTGGGAGCTACCATTAACATGGATGGTACAGCGATTTATCAAGGGGTTTGTGCAGTATTTATCGCAACATGTTACGGTATTGATCTGACATTGGCGCAGATGGTAACGATCGTATTGACAGCAACACTTGCTTCCATCGGTACAGCAGGTGTTCCGGGAGCTGGTATGGTTATGCTGGCAATGGTACTTCAGAGTGTAGGTCTTCCTGTAGAAGGTATTGCTCTTGTTGCAGGTGTTGACCGTATCTTCGATATGGGAAGAACAACAGTAAACATCACAGGTGACTCTGCATGTGCAATTATTGTATCGAAATTAGAAGAACGTAAAGAAGCGAAAAAAGCTAGAAAATAAGAATACAAACAAAAAAGAACCTCCGCGGATGTTCTTTTTTGTTGTTTTAATTTTCCGGTACACGGAAATCGATATCAGCCGTAATGTCATCATCTTCATCTTCCGGCAAGTATGGTTTGAACAGCTTATATAAGAACGTAGAATTGATATAAGCTGCGGTAGCGAATCCAAAGAATGCCCAGCAAAATGCATACAATGGCTGAAGTCCTGTATCTATGTAAGCCAATGACAATGGAAAAGCCCAAACAAAAAACATAATGAATGCGTAGGAAAGTTTTGAAAAAATAAAAATGACAGAATTACGAATCTGTGTTTTTAAAGCTCCTTCAAATGCAGCAATCACCGGATGGATATAAAGGTTCATAATGATGATGAAAATCAGCATGATATAGGACGCATAATAAAGGAAACTTGCAAAACTGGTTGGAGTTATAGTCTGAAGAAACTGAATATTACTCAGTAATACAACGATACAAACCAGAGAAATCAGCCATACGATAAAGGACTGCTTGAAATTCTGTTTGAATGCCCGGAAAAATGTTTTGAACGTTCCCGGATTATTTCCTTTTACGATTCGCAGTGTAACGTGGTGCATGGCAGTAAATGCAGGTCCAATCGTCACAATAGGAATAGAGCAAACAATAAAAAGAATATTCACAAGAACAATATCCCAGATTCTGCTAAGGATAATGTATAAAAAATTGTCTTCGTTAAATGTAAACATAACGACTCCTTTCCTTTTGTCGCATATGCGATAATGAATCAATTCTAACACTAATCTGTATAAAATGCAAAACATCTTGTGATATTTAATGGTAATTTAATAAAATGGGGGTAGTTTTTTGTGGATAATGTGGAAAAAATGTAGAAAATGTGGAAAATATAGAAAAATGTTAAATGATAAACAAAGTCAAAATGGCAAAAGTGGCAAAAAAACACAAAAAAATCCCATAAAACAAAGGAAAAATGACAGGTAATTTGCACAAAATGGTGATAAAATGACAAGAAAAACGAGAAAAAACTGTGCGACAATGTACAAAATGGATAAAAATAGTAACATTTTTCCATAAGTAAAAAACATATAGCCATTTAACATTATTCTATAGAAAAGTATAATAAGGACAAGGGTCAGCGCTTGGTGGTTTGATGCGCTGGCAAAATTATTTTCATTAAGGAGGAGAATGAAATGAAATTCAAAAAAGTATTAGCACTTGCATTAGCTGGAATGATGACATTATCATTAGCAGCTTGTGGCGGAAGCAGCAGCAGCTCTTCTAGTTCTGATGATGCAGCATCTACAAGTGATGCAGCAAGCGAATCCACAGGTGGATCCAGCGACGTAACTCTGACAGTAGGTCTTTGGGACTCCAACCAGCAGCCAGGTCTGGAAGAAATTATGGCAGACTTCACAGCTGAAACTGGTATCAAAACAGAAGTTCAGTTGGTAACTTGGGGTGAATACTGGACAATGTTGTCTGCAGCAGCTCAGGGTGGTTCCCTGCCAGACGTATTCTGGATGCACGCTAACGAATCTGTACGTTATATGTCCAACGACATTCTGTTAGACCTGACAGATCAGATCGCAGCAAGTGAAAAAATCCAGACAGAAAACTACCCAGCAGATATCTGGGATCTGTACACATGGGAAGGCAAAAATTACGCTGTACCAAAAGACGTTGATACAATCGCTCTGTTATATGATAAAACACTGTTTGATGCAGCAGGTGTAGATTATCCTACAAACGAATGGACATGGGAAGACCTGTGTGACGCAGCTATCAAAATCCATGAAGCTACAGGTGCTTATGGATACGCTATGTCTAGTGATGACTTCCAGTCTGGATATGCTAACTGGATTTATTCTTATGACGGATATATGTTAGATCAGGAAAACATGGTATCTGGATTTGATCAGCCTGAAACAATCGAAGCTATGGAACTGTTAGACTCCTTGCTGAAATCCGGCGCTATGCCATCTCAGGAAGTTGTTTCCGAAAACGGACCATCTGCTCTGATCGAAAACGGACAGCTGGCTATGACATCTCAGGGTTCCTGGATGCTTGCTGAATTCAAAGCAAACGAATACACAGCAGCAAACTGTGATTTCGTAGAACTGCCAATGAGCTCCAAAACTGGAAAACGTGCTTCTATCTACAATGGTCTTGGATGGGCAGCTTCTGCTACAACAGAACATCCAGAAGAAGCTTGGCAGCTGATCGAATACTTAGGATCTGAAGAAGCTCAGTTGAAACAGGCTGAACTTGGTGTAACAATGTCCGCTTACATCGGAACATCTGATGCATGGGTTAACGCAGCTCCTGACTTCAACCTGCAGGCATACCTGAACATGTGGGAAAACATGTACATCTTCCCTCATTCCAAAAACACAACAACATGGAATGATGCTATCAACGCTACATTCAAACAGGCTTGGATGGGTGAAATCACAATGGAAGAAGCTTGCTTACAGGCAGCAGAAGATATGAACGAAGTACTGGCTGAAGAATAATAGTAATTCATTCATACCATTAACAATTTAATGTCGAGTTTATTGCAGGCAGGTTCGAAAGAATCTGCCTGTATTTCCAAAAAGGAGAGGATTAAAAAGTGGCAGCTAGTAATACAAGAGTAAAAAGCACAAAGAGAGAACGCAACGAGTTCATCTGGGGCTGGCTGTTCGTACTTCCAACAATGATTGGTTTGATTGTTCTGAATATCTATCCAATCTTTAGCACAATCTATCAGAGTTTCTTCAAAACTGGTGACTTTGGTAAAGGAAATATTTTTGTTGGTCTGCAGAACTACCAGAAAGTATTCGCTGACGGTGAAGTTTGGCGTTCGTTAGGAAATACATTCAAATACGCAATTTTGGAAGTACCTCTGTCTGTAATCATCGCTCTGGTACTTGCAGTTCTTTTGAACCGTAAAATGAAAGGTCGTTCTTTCTACAGAACAGTTATCTTCCTTCCAATGGTTGCTGCTCCAGCGGCTGTAGCTATGGTATGGAGATGGTTATATAACGCAGATTTCGGTCTGTTAAACAATGTATTAGGAACATCCATCAGATGGGTATCTGATCCAAAGGTTACGATTTATTCTATCGCGATCATCGGTATCTGGTCTGTAGTTGGTTACAACATGGTATTGTTCCTGTCCGGTCTGCAGGAAATTCCTCGTGACTACTATGAAGCAGCTGAAATTGACGGTGCTACAGGTGTGAAAGCATTCTTTAACATCACATTGCCTCTGCTTTCTCCAACAATTTACTTTGTATTGGTAACACGTATTATCAGTGCAATGCAGGTTTTCGATATGATCTTCCTCGTAATCGAAAAGAGTAACCCGGCGTTTGAATCCGTTCAGTCTCTCGTATATCTGTTCTATAACTACACATTCGAACAGAAGAACAATGGTTATGGTGCTACAATCGTAATCGTTCTGCTGGTAGTTATCATGATTCTTACAGCAATCCAGAAATACGGCGAAAAGAAATGGGTATTCTATAACTAAGAAAGGAGGATTATATTATGGAAATGAAACAGAAAGCAATGAACGTGTTCATTCATGTTGTGTTGATCATTATGTCATTTGTTATGCTGGTTCCATTTGCATGGATGGTATTGACAGCATTCAAAACTGTTACGGAATCTACACAGATTAATCCATTTGTAATCTTCCCTACACAGTGGGTTACAACAGGATTTAAATCAGCACTTTCCAAATTGAACTGGTTTGTTCTGTACAAAAACACAATTCTTTTGATTGTTATCCGTGTTGTATGTGCTTGTTTGACAGCTACTATGGCTGGTTATGCACTTGGACGTTTGCATTTCAAAGGAAGCGGACTGGCATTTGGTCTGGTTATGCTGCAGATGATGGTTCCTGGTCAGATCTTTACACTGCCACAGTATTTGATGATGAGTAAAGCTGGATTACTGAATACAATGTTCGCTCTGGTATTCCCAGGTCTGGTAACAGCATTCGGTACATTCTTGTTAAAACAGGGTTACATGGGACTTCCAAAAGATCTGGAAGAAGCAGCTCGTCTGGATGGATGTAACATTCCTCAGACATTTTTGTGGATCATGATGCCTCTGACAAAATCCAGTATGGTATCTCTTGGTATCTTTACAGCATTGTTCGCATTTAAAGAATTGATGTGGCCAATGATCGTTGCAACATCTAACGAAATGATGGTTATTTCTACAGCTCTGAACAAACTTCAGGGTCAGTACGCAAAAGACTATCCAGAATTGATGGCAGCATCTCTGTTCGCTTGTTTACCTATGATTGTTCTGTATCTGATCTTCCAGAAACAGTTCGTTGAAGGTATTGCAACATCTGGTGGTAAATTATAATTTGATACATAGGAAGCTATGTATAGATGATGTAAAATCTGTATATGGCACTTAGCTATCAATCTTTGTGTTTGTTAAAAACATGAATGATCGAATGGCATAGAGGAGAGCGCGTAAGGCGTTCAGAAAGAAGGCCAGCGTATGTTTTTGCGCTGGTCTTTTTTAAACCATAGAAAGTTGTTTTCTATAATAAAAAGAGTAAGATTTCAACAGAAATTTTGTATTTTGAGGACCGGATATGAGGTCTTATAAATAATAATTTTTGAGTGATAAAGGAGAATAATATGGCTATTATATTTCATGAACAGACGAGAGTATTTCACATTTATAACAACGAAGTAAGTTATATTATGCGCATTATGGAAAATGAGCAGCTGGAACAGTTGTATTACGGAACAAAACTCCGTGATAAAGCTGATTTCGTATATCTGCATGAAGGCGAAGACCGTTCTATGGCAGCTTCCTGCGTACCAGAACCTGTAACATTGGCTATGCATCATACAAAACAGGAATATCCTGTATATGGTACTGGCGATTACAGAAGTCCTGCCCTGAGTATTATTCAGGAAAGCGGAAGCAGAATCGTAGATTTCAAATATGTTTCTCATGAAATTTTCAATGGTAAGAAAACAATGCATCCACTTCCAGCTACTTATGTAGAAAGTGATGATGAAGCTCAAACTCTGGAAGTAACTATGCATGACAGCGTTATGGATACAGATATGATTCTGTCCTATACGATTTACAATGAACTTCCTGTTATTACAAGAAACGTTCGTTTCGTACAGAAAGGTGCACAGAAAATTATTCTGGACAAAGCGATGAGTGCAAGTGTAGAATTTGTAGACAGCAATTATGAAATGATTCACTTGTCCGGTGCATGGTCCAGAGAACGTTACGTAAAAACACGTAAACTGGAAATGGGTATTCAGGCAATTCAGTCTGTAGCAGGTTGTGCAAGTAGTGCAGAACATAACCCATTTGTAGCTTTGAAACGCCCAAGCGCTACAGAAAGCCAGGGTGAAGTATATGGTTTCAGCTTTGTATACAGCGGAAACTTCCTGGCACAGGTAGAAGTTTCTACACATGATCTGACACGTGTAATGCTGGGTATCAACCCAGAAAACTTCTCCTGGGAACTGAATCAGGGCGAAGAGTTCCAGACACCGGAAGTTGTTATGGTATATAGTAATGCCGGTCTGAATAAAATGAGCCAGACATTCCACAAATTATATCGTACACGTCTGGTAAGAGGACAGTGGAGAGATCAGGTTCGTCCAATCCTGTTGAACAACTGGGAAGCAACATACTTCTGGTTCGACGAAGAAAAAATTCTGGAAATCGCTTCCAAAGCAAAAGAAGCTGGCGTAGAATTATTCGTACTGGATGACGGTTGGTTTGGAACCAGAGATGATGACTACAGAGGTCTTGGCGACTGGTATGTAAACCTGAACAAACTGCCAAATGGTATCAGCGGACTTTCTGAAAAAGTAGAAGCTATGGGTCTGAAATTTGGTCTGTGGTTCGAATTGGAAATGGTTAATAAAGACAGTGATCTGTATCGTGCACATCCAGATTGGGTAATCGCAGCTCCAGATCGTTTCGAATGTCACGCAAGACATCAGCATGTACTTGATTATTCCAGAAAAGAAGTAGTAGACTATATCTATGAAATGGTTGCTAAAATCTTAAGAGAATCCAAGATCTCTTATATCAAATGGGATATGAACCGTTATATCACAGAGCCATTCTCCAAAGGAGAAGCACCAGAACATCAGGGCAAGATGATGCACAAATATATTCTGGGTATGTACGATTTGTATGACCGCCTGACAACAGAATTCCCACACATCCTGTTTGAATCCTGTGCAAGTGGTGGAGCAAGATTTGACCCTGCTATGTTGTATTATGCACCACAGGCTTGGACAAGTGATGACACAGATGCAAGTGAAAGAATGAAAATTCAGTATGGTACATCCATGGTATACCCAATCGTTAGTATGGGATCTCATGTATCTGCAGTACCAAACCATCAGCTGCATCGTACAACACCAATTGACACTCGTGCAGATGTTGCATACTTCGGAACATTTGGATATGAATTGGATCTGAATCTTCTGAGCGAAGATGAAATGGCAAAAGTTAAGAAACAGATTACATTCATGAAAGAACACAGAGAACTGATTCAGATGAAAGGTGATTTCTATCGTCTGCTTAGTCCATTTGATGGAAATGATACTTCCTGGATGGTTGTTTCTCCAGATAAGACAGAAGCTATTGTTGGTTTCTATCAGAGATTGAATAAAGTAAATGGTTCCTGGCTGCGTCTGAGACTGGACGGTCTGGATCCAGAAAAATTATATGATATTTCTGTGGACTTATCTCCATCAGAAACATTTGATTATGAACTTGCAAAATTATTTGGAATCAAAGTAGAAAAAGAATGTGTAAAAACATTCCAGGCATACGGTGATGAATTGATGCATGCAGGTCTTGTAATCGATAGAACAGCACTGAATACAAAAGGTGGAGATTTCACATCTCTGATTTATGTATTGAAGGAAGCATAATAACTATTCAGTAGGTAGTATCCCGCGAGGTGTTTTCAGCCGTTTTGGCTGAAAATCCCGAGACATACAAGCAAAAATCCCATCGCCAAAGGCGATTTTAATGGATTTTTGCTCGTATCTGTGAAGGTACTGAACAGATACGAAGCATAGTAATACCATAACAGGAGGGATAAAGTGAAACAGAAATCTGGATTTACCAATGCAGCTAAATATAAGAGTCTAGATGATTTACGAAAGGAATCCGTTGAACTTTGTCTGACATACTGTGGTTTGGAAGAGTGTGATGCAGGTCATCGTGTTGGCCCGAATCGAAGAAAATGTTATGTACTTCATGTAATTACAGAAGGAAAAGGAACTTATGAGACAAAAGAAAAAGTGTATCATTTGCGAAAAGGGGATGCATTTTTGATTTATCCGGGTGAGGAAGCCTTTTATCAGGCAGATGAAGAAAATCCATGGTCCTATATCTGGATTGGCTTTGCCGGAATGAAAGCCGAAGAATGTATCATACATTCTGGTTTTTCTACGAAAAACCATGTAAAGAAGGTTGCTAACATTTCTCAATTGTATTCGCTGGTGAATGCTATGTTGGAAGCCCATGAGCTGACCTATGCCAATGAATTAAAGAGGAATGGTCTGTTAAGTTTCTTTTTTGCACAGTTGATTGAGGAGTACAGCAAACAGGTTTCTGAAGTACAGATGAAATATTCTTATACAGGATCTGGTTATGTAAAAAATGCAATCGCTTATATTGCAGAAAATTATACACAAAAAATCAAAATTAATGAGCTGGCAGATTACATCGGTGTCAACCGCAGTTATCTCACCAGCAGTTTTAAGAAGGCAACGGGGTACTCTCCACAAGAATACCTGTTGAATCTTCGAATGGAAAAAGCAAAATCGCTGTTAAAACAAACAGATATGCCGATCAATGCGATTTCCAATGCCGTAGGTTATACGGATCAGCTTGCGTTTTCCAGAATGTTCAAACAACATTCCGGTCTCAGCCCGAAAGCATACCGGGAAGAGGGGAAAATGTCTGAGGAGCTGGTTGTTTATAATGAAAAAGGCGCACATAAAAATGCTCTCCTGTAATGGGAGGGCATTTTTATGTGCGCAAACGCGCCTTGCGGAGAATCACGCTTGCGAGGTTCATTCTTAATATAAGAAAACTTAAAATCTAACAAATGGACAGTTTTTTCTATCAATTGAGGATGGTAAAAAACGGACAGTTTTTGTATAGTATTTACAACAAGTATTTTTAGAGACGGGAGGAACTATGGCATGTTAAAAATTACTTTTATGGGCGCTGGAAGTACAGTATTTGCACGTAACGTATTAGGCGATTGTATGTGCAGTGAAGCACTCCGTGAAGCTGAAATCGCACTGTATGACATCAGCAAAGAAAGACTGGAAGATTCCGAAATTATTTTGAATGCGATCAACAAAAACGTAAACGAAGGTCGTGCAACAATCAAAACATATCTTGGTGTTGAAAATCGTAAAGAAGCGCTTCGTGGTGCAAAATTTGTTGTTAACGCTATTCAGGTAGGTGGATACGATCCATGTACAATTATTGACTTTGAAATTCCTAAAAAATACGGTTTACGTCAGACAATTGCAGATACATTAGGTATCGGTGGAATTATGCGTGGTCTGCGTACTATTCCTGTAATGGCAGATTTCGCAAAAGATATGGAAGAAGTTTGTCCAGATGCACTGTTCATGAACTATACAAACCCAATGGGAATCCTGACAGGATATATGCAGAGATACACAAATGTACAGACAGTTGGTCTGTGCCACAGTGTTCAGGTTTGTACTTCTGAACTGTTCAAAAAACTGGGCATGGAAGATAAATTAGAAGGACGTTACGAAACAATCGCAGGTATCAACCATATGGGATGGCTGCTGGATATCCGTGACAAAGATGGCAACGATCTGTATCCAGAAATCAGAAGACGTGCAGCTGAAAAGAATGCAACAGAAAAACATGATGATATGGTTCGTTTCGAATATATCAAACATTTGGGATATTATTGTACAGAATCCAGTGAACACAATTCTGAATACAACCCACTGTTTATCAAACATAAATATCCAGAACTGATTGAAAAATTCAACATTCCTCTGGATGAATATCCAAGAAGATGTATCAAACAGATTGCTGATTGGGAAGAAGAAAAACGCAACATTCTGAATGATGGAAAAATCACTCATGAAAGAAGTAGAGAATACGCTTCTCACATCATGGAAGCTGTTGTTACAAATCAGCCTTACAAAATTGGCGGTAACGTACTGAACAACGGTCTGATCACAAACCTTCCAGCAGATGCCTGTGTAGAAGTTCCATGTATGATCGATGCAAACGGAGTAAACCCATGCAGAATCGGAAGACTTCCAGTACAGCTGGCAGCTATGAACATGACAAACATCAACGTTCAGTTGTTGACAATTGAAGCAGCAGCTACAAAGAAACGTGAATACATTTATCAGGCAGCTATGCTTGACCCACATACAGCAGCAGAACTGAGCATCGACGATATCGTGAAGATGTGTGATGAACTGATTGACGCTCATGGGGATTACATGAAAATGTACAAATAATTGAGGACTTCCAGGGGAGACATCATTGACGGGACAGCTTGGAATGACAACAAAGACGAGACATCAGGGAAAACCCCTAATAGTATAATACCTTCAAGAAAGGGATATCTGGACAGCTTGCGGGCTGGCAGATATCCCTTTTTCTTTCTTGTATCATAGGAAACTACTACAAATTATGTGATAATTCAAACTGTACAGAGTTTCCTATGATACAAAAACTCGTTTCGCTCGGAAGATGCGCAGCTCGCGGAGAGGAAGTTACTGCTTTGCAGTCCGCTCGCGCGCGGAGAATCTCGCTATGCGAGATTCTTTTTTATTACAACCGTGTATCCCACTTACCGCAAAATACGGTCTCGCTGGCAACACCGGTAAATGCACTTTTTCCACAAATCTTATCAATGGCAGCGCGGATGGTAGTTCTTGTTGGGCTATAAGCATTGATAAAGGTGTGAATCTGTGGAACATCAATCAAATGATTGGTATAATTCAGGCTGACGCCAATTGTAAGAAGCTCAGTGACATACCATGGAACTTCGCTGCAATGACTGCAGCTCCAGCGGAGGCGAACCTGATTTTCCTGCGCATATCCTTCCAGATTGATAAACACAAATACCACATCATACTGAGATGCAAAATCTTCGCGTTTTCCATATTCCATCATGGTGATAGCATTCATCGGATTTGGTCCGTGTTCTACTTCCAGATCATGAAAATTAGGAGCAACATCTACAGCAAATCCTGCCCGTTCCAATTCTTCCACAACAACCTGTTTCACAGGGTCACCTTTATAGGCTTTGGTGATAGGTGTGGAGGACACAAAAATCAAACGTGCCCGTTTTTGCTTCTCTGGATTGATTGGTAAGTTTTGCTGCGTGTCTTTTACCAGAGTGATGCAGCGTTCGGCAGCTTCTTTTGCAAGTTCCAAATGTTCCTGACATCCGATTACTTCATATTTTACAGATGGTTCTGGTATAAGGTTCTCTTGTTTGTACAATTGTAATTTAGCTTTCAGACCCAAAATTCGGTGAAGTGCATCATTCAGTCTTTCTTCTGTAATGATGCCATTTTTTACGCCATCCATCATATATTGAAAATCTTCTTCCATATCACTGCTGAACAAAAATACGTCACAGCCGCTGGCAATGCATTTTGGAACAGCCAAGGAGCGTTTTTCCATACAGGTAAAACCAGCCATACGGGAAGCATCAGTGATGATAACACCGTTAAATCCCATTTCTTCACGAAGCAAATCAGTCAATAATTCTGGTGCTAATGTAGCGGGCATGATTTCGTGGTCTTTGATTCCCGGGCGCAGCTTGCGGCTCATTTCCGGCAAAGCGATATGTCCCGCCATGATGGTTTCTATTCCGTCATTAATCAGAGTTTGATATACTTTTCGGAATGTGTTATTCCATTCGTCCGCAGAAAGGTCATTGACACTCAATACTAGATGTTGGTCACGTTCTTCCACGCCATCTCCCGGAAAATGCTTGCAGCAGCAGGCAACATTGCTTTGATGAAGACCATCGATATAGGCACGCACGTGCTTGATGACATCTTCTGCATTGTCTCCAAATGCGCGGGTATTGATAATGGTATTTCTCCAGTTCATATAAATATCGGCACAAGGATTAAAAATCCAGTTTGCGCCAACACTGGCGGATTCGCGCCCAGCCACATAACCAATGTCATAAGCTGTTTTGCTGTCTTGTCCTGCGCCAGCTTCGGCAGCCGTAGCAATAAAAGTTCCGTCTGCTATGCAGCCATCCCCTCCGTTGTCAGCATTTGTAGTGAGCAGCAAAGGAATTCTGGATGCTTCCTGACTAATTTTGCATTGTTCATAAATCGTATCCCGGTCGCTTTTCTGTAAACAAAGACCGCCAGGATAATAGGTTTGTATCATAGATTGAATCGCTTCCGGTGCCGGATTCGTAATCAATTGAACAAACAATTGGCCAACCTTTTCCTCCAGTGACATGGAATCAATCGTTTCCTCCACCCATTTGATACCTTCGTCGTTTAAATAAAATGGTTTTTCTTTCAAGTTTACCATTGTAAAATCCCTCCCATAGTAGATAGTTTTATTATAATAAATAGATGGGGGAAAAGCCACTAAGAATGTGTAGAAAGAGAATCAAAACCTACAGGTTGCATAATCTCTCGACCATGGTAAAATAAAAAACAGTATATGATTTGAAAAACAAATCAAAAATTATCGGAAAATATAGAAAGAAGAGGATTCAAACATGAAAAGCAATTTAACAAGAGAACAAGCATTGGAATTATTGAAAAAATACAATAAAGAAGCATTTCACATCCAGCACGCACTGACCGTAGAAGGTGTGATGCGTTGGTTTGCAAATGATCTGGGAT
>JAXJUX010000135.1:0-4618 GCA_036308845.1 Ruminococcus sp. | reverse complement strand
TACCCTTTTACAGGACAAATCTTTCATTTTGACAAGCAAGATAGACATATTAAAAAAATATATGCCGATTCGAAGAAATTAATCGTATCGGCATAAAAAGATATTCAGTTTCACGGATTCAGGTTATTGTGAACTTCGACACTATCGTTCATGTAGAATTTTAATATATCATAAAAAATTTTTCAAGTAGTTTTATTCTATCCGACAGCGTAAATTTACCTTCGGAAATAACGGTGTAGAGTTCACCCACGATGTGCTGATAAAGTATCAGACAATGACTTGTGGATTAAATATACATCTTTTGGGTACGCAAATCAAGCCCAGTTTACTTTCTGGGCAGACTCCGGCTTATTCCTCTTTGCTGTGCTCTTGACCAGGGACTTTCATCTGTCAAGGACAAAGCCGTAATCGGTGCAAAGCATCCTTGACAGATGAAAATCTCTGGTCTTTTTTGTAATCAAGAGGAATTAGCCTCTTTCTCACATTTCATGTGCATTTACTATAAATTCCAAATATGAGAATTAAAATACACGATTTTTTTATTCTGGAGTGAGATACTATGACTTATACTTTCTACATATTTTCCCAGTTCCCCATGTCGATTCTTTTCTGACCGAATCACATCTACGCTGCTTAATACTTCGTATTCGTCACCTACAGCTTGGGGCAAATTTCTTTTCTGGTATCTTACCAGTTCTAACATGTCTCCACCATTACTTTCATATGCAATCAGCTTTGCCATTTTTGTTGCGCCCTTTATGCTCCAGCCCATTGGTCTGGAACTCATTCTATTGGACAATACATGGCTTACATGACCTTCTGTGCTGCCTCCTTTTATTCCGTCCTGATGTCTTAGTCTGAGTTTTGCTGCTGTCCAGTTTGAAAGGATGTATTCCTTCGCTTCCGCGATTCGTCTTATCCCTGTTTCGTTTTCCAGACATCCCTCCAAGCAATCCACGATTTCTTCAAAATCCTTTTTGGTTTTGCTTCGTATCGCTGTTCTCAATTCATTCGCCGCATCCTCCCGGCTGTCTTTCATATGACTTGTCAGCTTCATTAGGTACTTTTCCAGATGAAATCCATCCAACACATATACTATTCCTGCAATTCTTCTCATACCTGATTTAATCCATCCTCCGCCATCGGCATTCAGATAGATTTTCTTCACTTTATCCAAATCATAGTGATTATTGATATACTCGTACACTTCGTCCCAGAAAGCTGCGTTATCTTCACTGTAACTGGTTCCGCAAAAGTAGTACGGATTCACAAGTTTATGTCTTTTGCTTTTGGGAGCTTCTTTTTCAATTCCCTCATGAACGTAAACCAGCTTTGTTATGAGGCAATTGTTTTTCTGATGGTTTTCATTTTCCTTCAAATCGCCCTTTTTCTCACGAAACTGCAGGGATGCATGATCCTCATCTGCCTCGATATACAGGTACTCTACTTCTTTTTTCTTTTCCGGCTTTTCTTCATTCCGTGGGAATTCCAACTCATGAATCTTGTTTTTTACGGTTTGTTTCTTTACATCCGTTGTCAAACTGATTGCTTCTCCACCTCGACGATAAGAGGTCTGAACTGCTTCTTTCAGCATTTTTGCAAGTGCATCCTCACTGATTCTTTCGTGCTTTTCCAATCCCATGATCCGGTCGAGCAGATATTCACATTTTCCCGTCTCCTTATTTTTAAATAAAGTCTTTTCATATGTGACAGTTCCCAGTGAAGTGATCAACTGCTTCGTTTCGTTGGATTCCACTACCCAGTGTTGCAGACGTTTCTGGCTTGTTTTAAGCATTCCATTCATCTCTTCCAATGATTCCTGTATCATTTTTAAGCCTAAGTTATGCAGCTCTTCTGTGAGACCAAGCACATATTCAGCCAGCTTACAAGGCTCTTTCATGAAATTATCTTCAAGTTTTTCAAATCTTTTGATGCATTCTTCTTCAAAATATTTTATACTGTTAATCATAGAGGACACCTTCCTTTGTTTGTATTAGTTCGTCGCTAAATACTTTATCACAAAGTGGTGTCCTCTTTTCATTTAATCCGAGTAAAATTTTACGCTAGCTATTCTATCCAGCAAAAAAAATTTAAACATTCTGTAAATTTGGTACCCCAGGAGTATTCATCGTGCTGCCCTTCATCCAGCTCATAATGTATATTTTCTAAGCTATTTTCCTTGGCAATTTCATAAGCAGACTTTGTCGAAGTATAGGCAAAATCGTATTTTCCAGTGTAAAAATAAATTCTGTTATCCGTTAAAATTTCCGGCGTCATATGCTCTTTTATATATTCAGTCATTTTTTCCGGATTTTGATTGTCACAATAGGAAAACATGCCGGTATATCCATACAGTTCCGGATATTGTGTACTGGCACATATGGCTGCCACGGCTCCATAGGATGCACCAATAATCGCTGTATGCTCTCTGTCTGTTTGTGTGCGATAATTTTTATCAATATAAGGTTTCAACGTGTTAGCATAAAAATCACACGTTTTTAGAACATCTCCGGCACCACCTCCATCGTATTCCCTCAGATAAAGATTATATTCTTTGTTTCTCCTGCTGCTGACGGAGTCCACCCCTACCACAATTATGCCTTTGGTGCGCTTTTCGTCATATAAAGTATCAAGGCTTTCATCGATATGCCATTCCTTTTGATAAGTTGCCGTGGAGCAGTCAAACAAATTCTGTCCATCAAACATATAAATTACAGGATATCTTTCTTCACTGTTTTCATATTCCGGTGGAAGATATATTCTTACTGTATTCTCCGTCCCCAGTTCCTCACTGTAGAATCCTTCTAGCACCTGTATGGTTCCCTTTTCTTTTTCCGGTTTTGGTGTGACCGTTTCTTTGCCACATCCACTGTTAATAACCAACAAACACATCAATCCCAAACATTGTATTATTTTTCTTTTCATAAGCCATCCTCCTTTGCTTTCTAGCCTAATTATAAAATATTCCAAAGAAAAGACCATGAAGAATTGGCAGAAAGGATTGTCGGATTATCAATTTCGATATAAAATAGCATCAGAAACTTATATTAGGAAAAGTTAGGAGAATACTTATGGAAATTTGCACGAAAGAACATCACGGATACTTTACTTTAGATATGGGATATTATGAAGGTTTGGGATTTGACTCTTCCGCTTTACAAAACAGCCGTCTTTCTTTGGTTTTTATCGAATCCGGCAGCGGAATATTTCTTTTCAATCACCAAGCCATCTCTTTTGATGCTCCTGTTTTGGTTTGCGCAAACGAAACGGAACTTCTGTCTATTGAAAAAGACATTTCTGTAAAAGCCATCCTGTTTCATCCTTCCATTATAAATAGTGCATTAAATTTCCAAAATATCAGAACAACTTCTTCTACCTTAAGCACTACTGAAATGCAAGATTGTTTTTATCTGGATTCCTTCGTCAAGCGAATTTCTCCTTCTTATGGGGTTTTGTTTCCAAATCCGGATAATTCTCTTCGAATTACAAAGCTTTTTCAGGATTTTTATGCCCAAATCACATTGCAGGATACAGACTTTTGGGCATGCAGAAGCCGTACTTACTTAATTGAACTATTAGCTTTGGCAAATACGTTATCCCATGAGAAGGCTACGCTTATCCATACTGAAAAACAGAAAAAAGATGATGAAATTCTTGCGGTAATTACTTATCTGAAAAGTAATCTATACAAGAAAATCACCATCTTAGATTTAACAAAACAATTTTCAATGAATCGAACCGATTTATCCAAACGGTTCCTTTCCTATACCGGCGAAACTATCTTTCAATTTCTAAATCGAAACAGAATAGAGATAGCCGCTGCCATGTTAAGGGACACCCTGATTCCCATTTCCGAAGTCACAGAACGGGCAGGATTTCAGGACTATTCCTATTTTTCCCGCACCTTCAAAAAGGAAAAAGGGATTTCTCCGAAACATTACAGAGAACAATATTGCTGGATGTCCAAGGAAAACTAAACTCCTTCGTTACACTTTTTCATCCAGACAATAAACTCATCCAATGCTACCGGCTTACTATACAAATAGCCCTGATACCAGAAACGCCTAATTCTTTTAGTTTATCTCGCTGTTCTTCGGTTTCCACATATTCAGCAATTACTTTTACGCCTAATTTCTCTCCCAATTCAACCACAGAAGCCACAATCTTCTGGTCTGTGGAATTCTCCAGTATGTTTTTTACCAAAGAACCATCCAGTTTTACTACATCAAAATAATTCGATTGTAAATAAACAATAGACGTGTGACCCATACCAAAATCATCAATCAATAATGTATGGCCCACCTGCTTTAGATGTTCCAGCTTTTGAATTACAGCATCTGTATTGGAAAGCATATCCTGCTCTGTCATCTCGATCCACATTTTATCTGCCGTCTTCTATTTTAAAGTCTAATTTCTCCCGTTTATTGGAACGTTCCGCAGAAGTTCTTGCATTAAATTCCGTTTTCCATTCCGCACTGTCACGAGGCGGTATGTTAATTAATCTTGCCTTAATCCGTGAAACTCATATACCACCATAATTCTCGAAACACCAAAATACAAGCATTTTTCATTGTTTTTTGTATAATTCAAAATTCACCCATTCGGTGATGGTTTATTC
>JAXJUX010000134.1:0-4626 GCA_036308845.1 Ruminococcus sp. | reverse complement strand
GTTTCCAAAAGCAGATTTTCTATTGGAGTGTATTCCACCACTTCTTTTAATTTTCTGGCATTTTTGAATGTTACAACTCCCCCAATTCCGAGAGAAAGCCCCATATTCAGGTATTCTCTCGCCATTTCTTTCCCATAGGAAAAGCAATGTACCACACCGCCGATTTCTCCTGCTTTCATCCGTTTCATTGTTTCCAGCGTATCCTGCGCTGCTTCGCGGCTGTGAATCATGAATGACAATTTTTCTTCTCTCGCCAGCTCCAGCTGTCTCTCAAACCAATAAATCTGAGATTCATGCTGTTCTTTATCCCAATAATAGTCCAGACCAATTTCACCAACAGCCACCATTTTTTCATGATGACTCAACTGGCGCATTCGTTCCATAGCATCTTCATTCAAAGAACCTACGTCATCCGGATGCACACCGATTGCTCCATAAACAAACGGATACATTTCTATCAATTCGACGGTTTTATCCCAATCCTTCACTTCCGCACAAATATTAATGATTCGCTCAATCCCATGTTCCGGCATGGAACGAAGCAATTCATGACGATCCCCGTCAAATGCTTCTGCATCGTAGTGGGCATGACTTTCAAAAATCATAATCGTTTCCTCTTTTCTGTATAATCAATGTCATTTTAAATTATTTTGTCTGCATGCACAACTGTCATTTTAACCCATTTTTTATAAAAAACAGGCATACAAGATTTCTCCCATACGCCTGCTCTGCATTTTCTATATTCACTTATGCAATTTCAGATCCTGCTGGTACATTTTTTTCTGGCACCATCAGTGCAAGTTCTCCATTTTCACCTTCTGCACAAACAATCATACCTTCAGACATTACGCCTGCCAGTTTTGCAGGTTTCAGGTTTACAAGAACCATAACTTTCTTTCCAACCATTTCTTCTGCAGAATAGTGTGCTTTGATACCGGAAACAATCTGTTTTACCTGACTTCCGATACGAACCTGGGAACACAGAAGTTTTTTGGATTTTTTCACTGGTTCACAAGCGATGATTTCACCAACCTGGAACTGTAATTTTTCCCAATCTTCAAATGTGATTTCTGCTTTTGGTTCAATGTCGATGACTGGTTCTGCAGGAACTTCTGGTTCAGCTTCAGCAGCTTTTTTTGCTTCTACTTTTTCCAGAACTTCTTCTACTTTTAATCTCTGGAACAGGATTTCTGGTTTGTCAGTTACATTTACGCCAGATTCACGCAGACCAAACTGATCCAGAACATCATATTCTCTCTTACCAGCATTTAACTGAGCAAGAATTTTTTCTGTTGTTTCAGGCATGAAAGATTCTAACAGGCAAGCGCCGATTGTAATACTTTCTACCAGATTATACATAACTTCTGCCAGACGTTCTTTCTTTGCTTCGTCTTTTGCAAGTGCCCATGGCATTGTTTCGTCGATGTATTTGTTGCAGCGTTTGAACAGGTTGAAGATTTCTGTCATAGCATCTGCTACTCTCAAGTTTTCCATCTTAGCAGCAACTTTTTCTTTTGTTCCTGTTACAACTGCTTTCAGATCAGCGTCAACTTCTTCTTCCACACCTGTTTTTGTAACAACTCCTCCAAAATATTTGTTGGACATGGAGATTGTACGATTTACCAGGTTACCCAGTGTGTTTGCAAGATCAGAATTCAGACGTTCTACCATCAATTCCCAGGTGATAACACCATCATTTTCAAATGGCATTTCATGCAGTACAAAGTAACGAACTGCATCTACGCCAAACATTTCTGCCAGATCATCTGCGTACAGAACGTTTCCTTTGGATTTACTCATTTTTCCATCACCCTGCAGCAGCCATGGATGTCCAAATACCTGTTTTGGCAGTGGCAGATCCAGTGCCATCAGGAAAATTGGCCAGTAAATAGTATGGAAACGAATAATATCTTTACCAATCAGATGTAAATCTGCTGGCCAGTTTTTATTAAACATTTCTGTAGATTCACCGTCACAATCATATCCGATACCTGTGATATAGTTTGTCAATGCATCAAGCCATACATAAGTAACATGTTTTGGATCAAAATCTACTGGAACACCCCATGTAAAGGATGTACGGGATACGCAAAGATCCTGCAGACCTGGAAGCAGGAAGTTATTCATCATCTCATTTTTACGAGATACAGGCTGAATAAATTCCGGATGTGTATTGATATGGTCAATCAGTCTCTGTGCATATTTGCTCATTTTGAAGAAATAAGCTTCTTCTTTTGCTGGTGTACATGGACGTCCGCAGTCAGGACATTTTCCATCTACCAACTGAGATTCTGTGAAGAAAGATTCACATGGTGTACAATACATTCCTTCATAGTATCCTTTATAAATATCTCCTTGTTCGTACAGTTTTTTGAAGATTTTCTGCACCTGTTTTTCATGATAATCATCTGTTGTACGGATGAATTTGTCATAAGATGTGTTCATCAAATCCCAGATTCTTTTGATTTCTGCTGCAACGTTGTCAACAAATTCCTGTGGTGTAACGCCAGCATCCTGTGCTTTTAACTCGATTTTCTGACCATGTTCGTCAGTTCCTGTCTGGAAAAATACATCGTATCCCTGCTGTCTTTTGAAACGAGCGATACTGTCTGCCAATACGATTTCATATGTGTTACCGATATGTGGTTTACCGGATGTATATGCAATCGCAGTGGTCATATAAAACTTTTCTTTTGCCATTTTTAGTTTCCCTCCTGAATTTTTATAATAACAAGAAAGAATCTCGCTATGCGAGATTCTCCGCGCGCGAGCGGACTGCAAAGCAGTAACTTCCTCTCCGCGAGCTGCGCATCTTTCGAGCGAAGCGAGTTTTTATATCATAGAAAACTCTGAATAATTTAACCCTTTATATAATTGGAATAGTTTTCTATGATATAAAAAAAACTCATCTTCCTATCAAGAAGACGAGTCATATCAGACCGTGTTACCACTTCTATTTATCCATGCCTCACAGCATGAACCTCTGCGGGTACTAACATACCCTGCCGCTATAACAGGCGGAACCTGTCGCAGCCTCGCCGCCGACATCTTTTGTCTCGGTTCGGTGCGCCTCTCAGAAGCCATCTTCCACAAACTTTCCTGCGTCCTTCTCAGCAAACGGACTTCTCTGTAACAACAAATATTTGTGTACTCTCTTCGTCACGGTGTTTTTCCTCATGAATATATCAATGTTAGCACGAGATTTTTCTTTTGTAAAGACCAAATTTGAGATTATTCCTCCAACAATCTCTGATAAATATCTCTCTTAGAAACCCCTCGATCCTTCGCCACCAGTTTCATGGCTTCTTTTCGGCTTACACCCTGGCTTTCGTAATGATTCATGTGTTCTTCCAAAGACATCGCTTCCCATGATTTCTGCTTTTCTTCCACCATTTCCTGGCGGCTTCTGCCTTCCAGCACAATCACGCACTCTCCACGAGGATCTTCCTCTTTATAATGAGCAAGTGCATCTTCCAACGTAGTCAAAAAGGCCGTCTCATGTTTCTTTGTAAGTTCTCTGCAAATTGTCACGCGACGGTTCCCCAGTGCAGTCACCAATTCTTCCAGTGTTTTCACCAGACGGTGTGGTGCTTCATATAAAATAATTGTTCTGGTCTCTGTTTTTAATTCTTCCAGAACTGCCTGTTTTTCTTTTTTATCAGATGGAAGAAACGCTTCAAATGCAAATCTTCTGGTCGCAAGTCCTGACATCGTTAAAGCTGTAATACAAGCTGCCGGACCCGGCAAGGATGTCACAGGAATTCCTGCCTCATGACACATCGCAACCAATTCTTCCCCCGGGTCAGAAATTCCCGGTGTACCCGCATCTGTAATCACGGCAATCTGTTTGCCTTCCTGCATCAATCCCACCAGATATTTGCCTTTATCAATCTTGTTGTATTCGTGATAACTGGTCATAGGAGTTTTGATATCAAAATGATTCAGCAATTTGATACTGTTTCTGGTATCTTCTGCCGCAATCAAATCCACTTCCTTTAATGTACGCAGCACACGAAATGTAATATCTTCCAGATTGCCAATCGGTGTTGCACAAAGATATAATTTTCCTCCCATTTCTCTTATCCTTTCCTAACTGCTTCCTTTTCCTGTGCGCTGCTATCATCACAACAACCTCCAGAAATCATTCCACCGCAGTTACTTCCTTTCCATCCCATATATTTCATAAATCTCATCCGTATAAACGCCAGGTTTTTCATACACAATCAAAGGTTTCTCCACCGTAATCCGGGAATTCCCACCGGCAAGTCCCTCAATCAAGACCATGTTTGGCTCCTTGTCCACAAAAGGATATACCAGACGCATACGTTTCGGTTCCAACTTATATTTCATCATCAGGCTCATGATTTCTGCCAGTCGAAATGGACGATGTACCATATAAAATCGTCCTTTCTGTTTCAATACTTTTGCAGCCTGAGAAATCACATCTTCCAACGTGCATAATACCTCATGACGGGCAATTGTTTTCGGCAAATGCGGATTTACAATTCCATGACCACCTGTCATATATGGCGGATTACAAGTCACTACAGAAAAAGAAGCCCCGCCAAAAATAGCAGCAGCTTCTTTGATATCTCCTGTTATGATTTCTACGGAATCTTCCAGATG
>JAXJUX010000133.1:0-5823 GCA_036308845.1 Ruminococcus sp. | reverse complement strand
TGATGATTCTGCTACGGGTTATACAGTAACGAGCGATTTGGGAAGCCTGCTGGATGCGGATTTGTTTGATTATGCAGTAAGTGAAGAATACCCAACAATTACAAGTTCCTATATTTATGAAATGAACATTGTAAAAAATAAAAATTCATTTTCTATATACAGTGACGTGGATTCTTCGACAGGCTGGTATGTGAAAGATGCCAAAGGAAAGGTACAGGAAGCAGATACCAATGAAGTAAGCTCTATACAAAGTACACTTGGTGGTTTGGATTTTTCTGGATATTACGAATATGATTGTCAGGATTGGTCTGCATATGGTCTGGATAACCCACAAATGACGATTGAAGTGAAATATACAGAAGAAGTTGAAGTGGAGGAAACGGATGAATCAGAGAAAACAGAAGAATCTGAGGAAAGCAGTGAAGATGCTGAAGTGACTTATGAGACAGTGGAAAAATCCGTAACCTTATATGTGGGAAATCTGAGTGAAGATGGCATGTACTATGTGAGAATGGATGACTCTTCGGAAGTTCGAGGAATTGCACAGGCAACATTAAGTACCTATATAAATGGGAAAGCTTTTGAATACTGGTCACTGGCAGTGGCTTCCGTGGAAATCAGCGATTTGGATTATCTGGAAGTGGTGTATGATGGTAAAACATATGAATTGAAACGTGTGGTGGAAGAAGTAGTAACAGCAGTAGAAAATGAGGACGGTGAAACGACACAAGAAACGGAAACCACAACCACATATTTTGTGAATGATGTTGAAGTTGACAGTACAACTTTTATGGAATTTTATAGAAGTGCTGCTGGAGTAGAATGCCAGAAACGTTTGGAGGAAACGCAAAAAGTGAAAAATCCGGAATTGGTACTTCGATACTATGGTACAGATGGAGATTTCGTACAGATCAGTTATGGGGAGAGGGATTCCAGTTTTTATAATGTAACAGATCAGGATGGAAATTCTGGTATGGTAAATAAAATGACGGTCAAAGAATTGATTAATCAGTTAATTGATCTGGTTGATGAAATGGAAAAATAAATAAAAATGCTTCGCTCAGAGATTAAAACTCGTGAGCGAAGCATTTTTATTTTCAACAATATTACTGTGTAAGAATTTTGTTCATATTATTTACAGCACTCTGAATGATTGCGTTGGCGTTGTTGATGTAAATAACATCCTGAATCTGATTCTGACGAACCAGGCTGACGAGATTACCAGTGTAATAACGATAGTCAACAACATGAACCGTCTGATAACTGTTTACCAGGAATGGTACAAAGGCGTTACCATAAGATTCTTTGATAACGACACAGGAAGAACCATCGGTAATGGTTGGATTTTCAATCTTCGCGTATGGCTGGTCACCACCGATAAAGCACATATATTTGTTTGCTGCGGAGTAATCGGTAGGGTCAGCAACAACTTTCCAGCTCATTTCAGTGTTCTTGGTGTCGATATAAGTCATATCGTTACAGGTTGGTGTGTAAGTAACCACCGTGTCAGGGTTATTTTTCAATGTGTCAGACATCTGGCTGTAGGAATAAAATGTTCCGATGAAGCCATCGTATTCATTTTTGGTATATGCTGACAATGGGGAAGGCGTAACTCCTTTGGCATTCATCAACGCCTGATAAGCATAATAAGCACCGTCGGCTGTCCAGTGATGGTCTGTTTTGAAATATAGATATTCACTATTGTGTTCAACCAAAGTATCTAAAACCGGAACCTGCTTGATAGATGCATCCAGATGGCCATAAATATAATCAAATGTTTTTTCCTGGCTGCTGGAACCTATTTTTGTCTGCATCTCTTCGTCCAGGTTGACTGCGATACTGGTAGGAACCAAAATATCGTATACGGTTGCCAGGCTGCTTAACTGACTGGCAGCTGTGTTGATCATATTGATATAGGCATCTGCGCCGGCCAAACTGAAACCGTATAATTCAAAACCACGGTCTTCGGCGATGTAAATCGTTCCGGCTTTTTCAGGTTCTGCATGAATGGTTCCGTCTGGTTCTGGCGTTGGTGTTGCAGTAGGGGTAGGAGTGGATGCGATTTCTGCATCTGCATCAGGAATTTCATCCGCTACAACTGCTTCGCCATAAAATTCTTCAGTTTTGATACCGTACATATTTTTCAGTTTTGCATTGGCGCTGGTCAGATTTTCTCGGAAAGGATATGTATCTGCGTACCAAGTACTGATTTCACTGAAAAATTCTCCATTGAAAAATGTTTCTACAGTTGGTTTTGGAAATTTGGTCAATTCCCTTTTTTCGCTGTCTGAAACGGTCGGTCTTAAAGGAATAAGTAATCCCAGTAAGCCGAAAATAATAAGGGTACCGACAAATATACGGATGGTCCATCTCATGTACATTTTTCGGATTTTATTCTTTTGTGTATAATAATCTTCTTTTCTCATACCAGGCAAATACCTCTAAAATTGGAAATATAAAAATGGGTTATAACTGTTTCCGACCAGAGCGAGGAGTGAAAGTACCACTAATACTGCAGGCATAACAGCATCGTAGGCATACACGATATGAGGAATTCGGTGGTTGATCAAATGCAGTCGTTTCAAATATGTACCGAAATTCTTTAACAGTGGTGTAGAAGCAATGATACAGAAAATTAACAGGAACAAATTGTTCTGTAAAATGATTGATGTTGATGTATCATTAAATCCATTACCATTTAATCCGATCATACCTTTGAACATTGTTCCGAGAAGTCCAAGATTTTCGCATCGGAATAATGCCCAGCCAAAGTAAACAACAAACATGGCATACAAATGTCCTACAAAGGAAGGAAGAATCTGTAATTTTTTACCGAGACTTCTGTTTTCCCACCAGATAAAGAGGAAGAAATAAAGTCCCCAGAAAATATAATTCCAGCTTGCACCATGCCACATACCAGTCAATCCCCAAACAACAAGAAGGTTGATGGTACGGCGGCGGCTTCCTTTTCTGTTACCTCCCAGTGGAATGTAAACATAATCACGGAAGAATGTACTCAGAGAAATGTGCCATCTGGTCCAGAAATCTTTAATAGAATTTGCAATGTACGGATAATTAAAGTTTTCATCGTAATGGAATCCAATCATCAGACCCATTCCGATTGCCATATCTGAATATGCTGAGAAATCAAGATAAATCTGTAAGGCATAAAATAAAAGACCTGCCCAGATTCCAACTACCGGTATTCCCATCATTTCTTCGGAAACGGTTGGCAATAACGTATCGGCTACTGTAGCGCAGCCATTTGCTAAAATTGCTTTTTTAGCAAGACCAGTGGCAAAACGTTTGATACCACGGCATAATTCGTCCATTTTTACTTTTCTGTTGTCGATTTCCTCAGCAACTAACTGGTAACGAACGATTGGTCCGGCAATACACTGATGGAAAAGTGATGCGTACAAAAGTAATTTATAGAAATTTACCTGAGGTTCGATTTCTTCTCTGTATACATCGATAACATAAGAAAGTAACTGGAATGTATAAAAGGAAATACCGATTGGCAATACAATCTGTGGTATTTCTTTAGGGATTTTGATCAGTGTGTGTGTAATCGTAGTGAAGAATCCCAGATACTTGAAGATTCCAAGGAGCCCTAACATAAACACAAGGTAAATGATCAAAAATCGTTTGGCCCAATACGTATCACTGTTCTGGTAAATAAATAGAGCTGCAATCCAAGAGGCTGCAACCATTGTGAGCAGTAAGAGGAGGTATTTGGGACCACCCCACGCATAAAAAATCAAGGAGAAAACAAGTAAAACTATATTTTTCTGCTTGATATCTTTTGCGAAATAATACGCTACCAAACTGAGCGTAAAAAAGAAAAACACAAAAAACAAGCTTGAAAAAACCATATAACTCCTTTTTGAGCGGTAAATATTAAGTTTTATTTTGGAAAGTTTGCAACGCTCTAAAGTAGAAGGAGAAAATCAAGTACGTATGGAAGTACCAAATACGTCATGAAATGTCCAAATTTACTTTGGTTTGTTACAGAATTTATATTAGGAATAACCGCAATTCGTATTATAAATTGGTGTATAGATGACGTTGAGATGCCTCTTTAGAACTGATTCTATGCACAAACGCACTATACGAAGTATAACAAAATTATACGTTACACTTAATAATATAATAAGAAAATAATGATGTCAACTGTAGAAAAAATTAGAAATTTGTTAAAAAATGGAGATGAATTATTACGTGGATTTAATAAAATACAATGGATAAATACGAGAAAAAATCACGTATTTAAATTTAAAAAAGGAAAATACGAGAAAAAATCACCTGAAATGCGAATGAATATGCTTTTGTTCAGTTGGGGACGCAGATAATTGCTGCTGCTTTTCAAAAACAGGCCGCTCCTTCTCAAATATCTTCTTAGATTGACTTTTGACGCTCAGGAAAGCCTTCGCGCCAAAAGTCAATCTAAGAAGATGATTTTCGAACTCGCTGTTCCCCGATGTTTCTGAAAAACAGCAGCAATTATCTGCTATACTCCAAACGGAGCAAATAAGCATAGGGATAAGAAAAACAAGTCCCCAATTCCGTTAAGGGAAATCAGGGACTTGTACTTTGAAGGTATATTATCGTATAAAAATCAAAAGTATTTTGAATCAGATATCTGTATTAATTATCCAAACATGAAAGTAATTTAGTGACCATAATATCCGGCTGCTCTAAATGTGAAAAATATTTTGTACGAGATAAAATCTCGTAAACAACATTGCGATTAATGCTTTGGTAAAGAACTGTAGATTCTTGTGCCTTTGCTGTCTGTTCGCCTTGCAAAATATACATCGGATTTTTCAATTCTTTCATTGCGTGTGTAATATTGGTATTAATAAAGTTTGCTTTTAAGCTGGCATATAGATATTTCCCGGAACCATGTGCCAAGTGGCAAGATTCATAGAAAGAGTCTGCAAGTTCTTTGTTTTGATATTTGGAATTATCTGATAAAGCGTTCATAAGTAAAGAATCTACATTTTCCTGACTCATTTTCAGATTATAAATAAAAGTGCCGATGACTGGTAATTCAATAATCTTTTTCATACATCTACTGGTAAAAGATGGAAGTTTAGAAAGTTCTGCAAGATCGTGTGGATTGATCATGATGATTTTATCAATAAGAGAAGTATCGTTCTTGGCAACCATGACAGCCAAGGAACCTGATAACCCGCTTGTGATAATGTCAGTTTTTTCTTTGATGACAGAACTGATAAAATCATTCAATAATTGTACATACACATAATTAGTATATGTGATTTTTGGACGACTAGAACTTCCACATCCCAATAAATCAATTGCGAAAACTGTGTGATTTTGTGATAAAACATCAATGATTGAATTCCATTCAAAAGAACTATAACATGGATGAAGGTCGTGAAGTAATAATACTGGAGAACCGGAACCGTGAACAGAGTAACTGATATCACCTAATTTCCAGTGGAAGGTTTTCTTTCGATTCTTTTGAAAGATTTTTAATGCTGTTGCGGATAAATCTATGACTTTATTGTATAGGTGCATAGACAATGCAGCCATAGATGAAATGATACTTGTAGCTAATAAAAATTTGGTTGATTTTTTCATGATTACAACTCCTTTCTTCCGAATTACAAATAAGTATGTTTTATTGATTTTGATTACGCACTATTTTATTAAGGTTTGATTTTTAAATTATATAATTAATCTTTCTTCTTGTAGTACTCAGGCTTACGAGAATATTCTCTTGCCGGAATTGTCAGGCAGTCATTGCATTTCTTATAAGGATCGCTCTCTTCCTCATCCTTATGAACGCATGTACTG
>JAXJUX010000132.1:0-5003 GCA_036308845.1 Ruminococcus sp. | reverse complement strand
GTTACATTTATGTTAAAGCTATCTGTTCCTTTGTCGTATTCTGCTTCGAAATCAGAATATTCAAATGTTGTATAGCTCAATCCATAACCGAATGGATATTTTACTGTGGATGCGTAATCATAATCTCCTACGTTAGCAGTTCCCATAACGGTATCTTCATAACGTGTTTCATAATAACGATATCCTACGTAAATACCTTCCTGATAAGTAATGTATGCAGCATTACCATCCAGCTGTCCGCTTGCTACATCGTACCATTTGGAAGTATCTTCGATATCAAAGTTTGTATACTGATTTCCATAAATATCAACCATAGATGGAGCTGTTGTGTTGTCATAGCAGTATGTATCAACCAGACGTCCGCTTGGGTTTGCATTACCAACTAAGATATCAGCAACACCATTCAGACCCCATTCGCCTGTATAACCTACCCACAAAACAGCATCAATACCGTATGCTTCATCATCAACGAAATCACATTTTACTGCGTTTGTAGAGTTAATCAATACAATAATGTTTTCAAAGTTTTCATTTGCCATTTTCAGCAAATCTTTTTCTTACTCTGTCAGTTCAAGGAAGTTGGTTCCATCTACAAATCCATCGTATGCTAAATCTGCACCTTCCCCAGAAATTCTGGAAATTGTAACGATTGCTGCATCGTTGTATTCAGAAAGACTTGCCGTTACGTCACTGGTATAAACACTTGCAGGTACTTCATTTACCTGGAAATTCATACGTCCACCGGCACCTTCTGTCTGATTTGCCAATTTTCCTGGGAAACGGATATATTCGCTTCCTGCACCTTTGCTGTAGAAATCCCAAAGTGTTGGGTTAACAGTCACACCTCTGCTTTCCAAAGCTTCTTTTAATGTAGGTGCTTCGGAAGTATCGATATCTGCTGCACCTGTACCACAGGTTACAAAGTCAATACTGGAATGGGACAGTGTGATTACTTTTGCATCTGCTGCCAGAGGCAATACACCGTTATTCTTTAAGAGTACAGAACCTTCTTCATGAACACGTTCTGCAACATCTGCTCCTGCTGCTTCCAGTTCCTCCTGAGAATCATAATCTGATTCAAAATACGTTGTGTCTTCTGTTCCGTCACCTTTGTCGACAATCTTGTAAGTATCAATCTTCAAAAAGATATTGATTGCCCGGCAAAGTCATCATACAACCAATATCGTCATATAACACTTTTACTTCCACACCATCGGATGCCTTTTGCTTTAAAATATCAAGAATGGAATTCCAAAACTTCCCTTCTTCTATGATGAAATATTCCATATAAATAAATTTCTCAGCTTTTTCCAAATCCTGCAGCATATGGCGATGCATATCCTCTCCCAATGGAAAATATTCTTGCTTTGTATTCGTAAACAAATGCGTCTCTGCAATATCACAAAGCATTTTCGCCTGTGCTGCCGCAGTAGGATTCTTTTCTTTCAATTCCGAAAAAAGTTTACTGTCATTTTGTCTATAGGAATGTCTTTTCAAATCATCCAGTCTCTTGATGAATTTCTTTTGTAATGTTCTGGAATAAAACATAAAATACAACATAAATCCAGCAATCGGAACAATCAATACAAAAAGCAGCCATGGAACCTTATAATCCGGATTATCGTCTGAAGCTATAATTCGTATCACACAGAAAATTTCTGTTGCGAAAGCAGCAAGATAAAAATATGGTACGTAATAACATAAAGTAAACACAATCCCAAGCACCGCAAGAACTTCCAACAATGTAATCAGGACTGCTATGATATAACGTATGGGTATGTAGTTAATTTCACGCTGCACTTTTTCATTATTAATATCATAGGTAATGGTTTTTTTCATACTATCCCTCACTTTTGTGTAATATACGCTCTTAATTTAATGACTATATGCTTATATTGTTTGGGAATGTTTTGAGAAATGTTTTCAAATTATTAATTTACAAAAAATGAGCTATATACGAATTTGTAAGTTTCGTATACAGCTCATTTCAGTTATTTTTCAGATTATGCCATTAGTTATAGTGCCATACTATCTCACCGGTGCCAACAATACTTTACCTGTTCCACGATATACATTCACAAGTCCTTCTCCAGAAGCTGCGGAACCAATCAGGCTCTTTCCAGAACGTTCAACCGTAAAATCAAGACTTCCACTCCATGCAATTGCATAATTTCCATCTACTTTCAATACGTCATTATCCAGATAGATTTCTACTAATTCTTCTCTTGGGCAAACAGATTCCAGACAAACAATTCCACGTCCCTGGATTCCTAAGTTAAATAATCCTTCACCACCAGCTACTGCGGAAGAAATATTGGATCTCATAACTGCTTTGTGTTTCAAAGAAGATTCACAGGCAAGGAACAAACCATCATCCAACACTACAGAACCATTCCAGTCAGCTACATCTAATAAAAGAATATGTTTGTATGTAGGTTCTAATACTAAAGTTCCGTTTCCTGTATACTCTGGTTTGATAGCAGATTCGCCAGTTACGGAACCACGCATTGCTTTTCCAAAGAAATCGCCAACTCCTTTGATTCCTGTCGTTGCATTTACATTGCCAACGGTCCACTGCATAGCTCCTGCCTGTACGGTTACATTGGATTTGGATACGTCACATACCACTTGTCTTTTTTTTACGTTCATCTGACTTGAAAAATAAGCAGTCATCGCATTTTGTGGCATAACACTCAAATCTCTCTGATATTCGATAACGGAAAATGCTCCCATAGAATCAATTACTTTTACATCGTCATTGTCGAAAAAATTTTTAATCTTATACATACTAACGCCTCTCTTTCTTTTTTATTTATATTTACCCTTTCAGTCTTTCAGACCAAACAGGGAAAGAATTCCGATTACAAGTAAAATTGGTATCGCAATACCGATTAGACCTTTGATTACCAAACCGATCAAAAACAAAGGAAGTAAAACAACAGAACAAATGATTTTTGAAATTCCCCAAGCTGCTTTTATCGCAAACACCAAAATCTTTCCAAATACCATAATCATCAATACAAGAAATAATAATTTTAACATGTTACATGTTCCTCCCTATCTATACGTTTACCGTGAAATCTCGATACATCTTCCAATCCTAATCTTTCACTAAAAGCATCCTGTCTATGCATTTTTTCAATCAGGATACACAATCTGATTCTTTGTTTTATCGTCATTTGATTTCCTCCTTTCGCTTTTCTCTGCTGTTCATAAGCTCATTATACTTGCAAATACCTCCACAAAAAATGTTTTTTGTGCGAAAATAACCTTTTCTATTTCGCCAAATTTGCAGAAAATAATTTTCTTTCTGCTCGTTTTCCTATATAATGTTTCCTGTACTCATTATACAACAGCAATGGAAATCACAGCGAGGAACTTATTATGGGAAGAAAATCAACAAAAGAAAACAAAAATATTTACCAAATCAGTCGTGAAAATCTGGAACTTTCCAGAGAAGCCGCCGCAGAAAAACTGGGTTTTATCTCGTCTGACCGTATTGAAAAAATAGAAAACGAAAAAACTGATCCTTATCCAAAAGAAATACTTGCCATGGCAGAAGTTTACAAAAATCCATCTCTGTGCAATTACTTCTGTTCCCACGAATGCCCAATTGGCATGGAATATGTACCAGAAGTCCGAACCAAAGAATTGTCACAGATTACATTGGAAATGCTGGCAACGCTTAACAAACTTACACGCGAAAAAGAACGTTTGATAGAAATTACCGTGGATGGAGAACTTACCGAAGATGAAATCCCAGATTTCTTAAAAATCAAAGAAGAATTAGAAAAAATGGCGCTGGCGATTGATTCCTTAAATCTTTGGATCGATCAGACGATTGCTTCTGGGAAGATGGATAAAGATTTGTTGAATCAGAAAGGGTAAAGAATTATCCAAAACCGATATTACATATTTAGTGCGGTGAAAGGTCTATACACCTTTCACCAGCACAAATTTCGCCCGATTCATCAGTGGATGCTGTAATTTCACAGCCCCTGGCACAGGACAAGCCATCACGCAAGCCCCACAGTAATAACATTCCCCCGGATACATCACGATGGGATGTTTTCCTTTTTCCATCGAAGGAAGTAAAATATCACACTGACAAACCTCTGCACATCGATTGCATCCAATACACAAAGAATCATCATATTTTAAAGGCGCGGTACTGCAAAAAACAGGTTCTACTGTAAAATCTGGTCTGTTCATGCCCTGTCACCTCCACATTTTTTATCTTCTAATTCCCTGATATAATCTTGGTTTCGCTTTTCATATTCTTCCTGTAATTTTCCAAAGAAATCAAGCGGCACATCTCTTGTCAAAATGTTTCCATTTTCCTGGCGGATTACAATATGTTTTCTGTCTTTTACAGGGTCCATTTCCGGATAATCACTTCTTCTGAAACAGAGTGGTTCGGAACTTGATTTTCTTGCTAAAGAAGCGTGTAATACCAACTGTGCTACTGTCAGGATATCTAAAACTTCGTGTGTTCGCATTAAGTCATGTGGATTCGAAGCAGTTAAGTTTGGAACAATCTCTGTCTCAAAACTCTGTAGTAAATCAAGTCCTTCCTTTAATAAAGCGTCACATTTGATGCCTCCACAGTAGTTTTGCATCGCTTTGGAAATTGCTTTGTTTATTTCTTTCCAACTGGTTCCATTTTCTTTGTCTGCATATAATGGTGCATACAAACGTTTCTTTTCTGCTTCTACATCTTTTGGATTCACTTCACCCAACACGGTTGTAACTGCATAGTCTGATGCTTTTCTTCCAGCATAGTACCCCGTCGCACATGCGAATCCGGCACAATCCGAAGCATACAACTGGTCTCCCGCTGCATAAATGCCCTCGATATTGGTCTGCAAATCCCAATCGTGCATGATTCCGCCCGGTGCACCGAAAAACTGTCTTTCCTGCTCCAGGAAATTTGCAGACTGCCAGCCGGTTCCATAACTTTGCAACATATGCTTTTGAGGATCAAATCCACGTTCCGTATAATT
>JAXJUX010000131.1:0-19627 GCA_036308845.1 Ruminococcus sp. | reverse complement strand
CTTCTTAGATTGACTTTTGGCGCGAAGGCTTTCCTGAGCGTCAATCTAGTCAATCTTAGAAGATATTTGAGAAGGAGTGGCCTGTTTTTGAAAAGCAGCAGCAATTATCTGCGTCCGTCCCCCAACGAATTACAAATAAGCATATTTATAACGCAGCCCTCATATCATACCAAACTGCATTTCCATGATTGGAATCAGATACACCATGATTTACAAATCCGAATTTCTCATAATAATGCACACGATAATCTTTACATGTAAGTATCACTGCAGATTTTCCTCGATTTTTAGATTCTAACAGCATTTTTTCAATTAACATTCCACCGATTCCGCACTTTTGATATTCCGGCAAGACAGCAAGACTAAATACCGTCTGATATTTTCCTTCTGGTTTATGCAATTTTACATCATGATACATTTCATCCGGCAAATGTGGAGTATCGGTCGTTCCCCCACCAATATATCCAACAATATTCCCATTGCATTCTGCAACAAAGAAATTTTCTAAAAATGCATCAATTCTTTCCAGGATTGTTTCTTCCGACGCTGCTTCTGCTGGCGGAAAGCAGATTTGTTCAACCTTTGCTATTTCTCTTCCTTCTTCTCGTTTCGCTGCTCTGATTTTTATTTCCATATAAGTTTTCTTATCTCCTTTTTATTTCTAACCGATTATTTCATCTCTTTTCTTTCACAACCAATACCAATGTCGTATTGACTATCACATTTTACCATATTTCTGATATTTTTCTATCCTCAACCATAAAAACTTTTACGCTTGCCTAGGAGAAAACTACTCCAATTAATTCGCCTATTATGGATTATTCGTATGCCAGAAAATACCAAATTCCAAAACAACAAAAAGCTCTATATCGCCAAATCCCAAACGGATTTCAAGCTATACAGAGCTTTCTCTTAACATTCACTTTTTATTTTGCCAACATCATTCTGTCATTTGCGAATTCACCATCGCTATGCTGTTCGAACTTCGCAAGCAGATCGGCAACTTTCAGATTTTTCTTTTCTTCTCCCGAAACATCATAGATAATACTTCCGTTATCCATCATGACCAGACGATTGCCGTATTTGATAGCGTCTTTCATATTATGTGTAACCATCAAAGTGGTAAGGTTGTTTTCGGTAACTACTTTATTGGTAATATCCAAAACTTTTTTTGCTGTTTTCGGATCCAATGCTGCCGTATGCTCATCCAACAACAGCAGCTGTGGCTTTTTAATCGTTGCCATCAAAAGTGTCAACGCCTGACGCTGACCGCCGGAAAGCAATCTTACCTTTGCGCTCAAGCGATTTTCCAGACCCAAATCCAGCGTTTTCAGAAGTTCCACGTATTCTTCTCTTTCTTTATTGGAAATTCCCCAACGGAAGCTTCTGCGTTTTCCACGGCGTATTGCAAATGCAAGATTTTCTTCAATCCACATATCACCAGCCGTTCCTTTGAGCGGGTCCTGAAATACACGCCCAATATACTGCGCTCTTTTATACGTAGGATCTTTTGTTACATCATTGCCTGCAATTTTAATCTGCCCCTGATCCACATTGAACGCACCGGCTACAGCATTTAACATTGTTGATTTACCGGCTCCGTTACCACCAATGATTGTAACGAAATCCCCTGGATTCAAATGCAGATTCAAATCAATCAATGCGTCTTTCTGCACAGGAGTTCCGATGTTAAATGATTTGTATACATGATTAATCTCTAACATTTTTTATCCCCCTTTGCAGATGATTTTGCAACAGCAGCGTCTCTCAATCCCGGTACTACCAACGCAATTACTACAATGATTGCTGTGATTAATTTCATATCGTCCGCGGTGATTTTGATAACAAAATCAGCAGTCAGACTGATGCGAAGTACAAACGCAATAATAATTCGATATACGACAGAACCAATCACGACACCAGTAAGACGATGGATGTAAGAACGGGTGCTGAACAATACCTCACCAATCATAATAGCCGCAAGTCCGATTACGATAGAACCAACACCCATATTAATGTCGGCATATCCCTGATACTGCGCTAACAGTGCACCTGCCATCGCAACAAGTCCATTTCCAACAACAAGTCCAAGTACAATATATACTTTTGTATTTGCACCCATTGCCTCTACCATGTCCGGATTATTTCCTGTGGCGCGAAGTGCGCAGCCGATTTCTGTACCAAAGAAACAATAAATCAAAATAATCAATATGACAATAAACACAACTCCGACTGCAAGACCTGCCCATTTGGAAGGCACGCCCATTGCTTTGATCTGTGTAAATAATGTCACTTCATTTAATAAACCAAAATTGGCTTTTCCCATGATACGTAAATTAATGGAATACAAGCCAAACTGTGTCAAAATACCAGCCAGCAAATCAGGAATCTTAAACTTTGTATGCAAAAATCCTGTCAAAGATCCTGCAGCCATACCTCCAAGAGTCGCCAACAAAATCGCCAAAATCGGAGACATGCCGGAAGCTACACAAACGGCAGAAATCGCACCGCCCATGGTAAGGCTTCCATCAACTGTCATATCCGCATAATGCAATACACGATACGTCAAATACAGACCCAGCGCCATGATCGCCCAGATAACCCCAAGGGTCGCACCACCCTGTATATCCCATAACCAATTCGTAATTCCCATAGTTCACTTCCTGTAAATTAATATACGGTAACTGCGTTATCCAAAACTTCTGCAGGAACTTCTACACCAACACTTTCAGCAAATGTTTTGTTTACTACCAGTGCACATTCTTTCTGTGTTTCTACAGCGATTTCAGAAGCTGCTTCTCCATTCAGCACACGAACTGCCTGTGCTGCTGTCTGTTTTCCGAGTTCATAATAATCAATAGCTGTCGTAGCAATACCACCTTCAGCGATCATAGCTTCTACTGCACAGAATACTGGAATCTGATTTTCAACTGCAGTGCTGTTAACGGTTGCCATAGCATTTGCAAATGCATTGTCAGATGGGATATAAATGGCATCTACTGTTCCAACTACAGAAGAAATAATCTGTGGAATATCGTTAGATGTAGAGGATGTCTGAATAACAACTTCCATGCCCAGAGCTTCTGCTGCTGCTTTTGCTTCTTCAGCCTGAATTTCAGAGTTTACTTCGCTGGATGTATACAAAATAGCCAGTTTGCTTGCTTCTGGAAGCACGTCTTTGATTACTGCAATCTGATCAGCGATTACAGGCATATCCAAAGTACCTGTTACATTTTTTCCAGGTGCTTCGTTGCTTTCTACCAGACCAGCACTTACAGCGTCTGTTACAGCAGTAAACAATACTGGAATTTCTGTTTCCTGGAACACATTTACTGCGGACTGTGCTGCTGGTGTTGCAATCGCAAGAACCAGATCTGTATCGCTGTTTGCAAATACATCACAAATCTGCTGACAGTTACTAACTTCACCGGAAGCGTTCTGGAAATCCAGCTCCAGATTTTCGCCTTCTACGTATCCAGCTTCTTCCAATCCTGCTACGAAACCTTCGTATGCATCGTCCAGTGATTCATGAGGCATGTACTGGATTACACCGATATGTACGCTTTCGGCTGTTTCTGTACCATCTGCTGCTTCTGTACTGTCTGCCGCTTCACTGCTTTCTGTACTTGCATCACTTGTACTTTCGCTGCTTTTACTGCTTCCACAACCTGCCACAACAGTCATTGCCATCATAGCAGCCAACATTAAACTTAAAACTTTCTTTTTCATTTTTGCTCTCCTTTGCATTCACGTTTCATCATAATTCAAAATTATAACCCCCGTATATTGTGATTGCAAATTCAGCATTCTCATATTAAAATAAGAAAAACTTATACTTTATTATTTCCTTTGCATACATACTATTTCCTGTCTGCAAGGTACACGAACCGAAGAATCTTATGAATATCAATCAATTAAAATATTTTATTTCTGTGGCAGAATACAAAAGTTTTACGAAAGCTGCCAATCAATATTACATCTCTCAGACCGCCATCACCCAACAGATTCATGCGCTGGAAGAACAGATGGCCGTCACATTAATCGACAGAAGGAAGCGTCCTATTGCCTTGACACCGGCAGGAAATGTATTTTTGCAGGAAGCAAAAGCCATTGTGGAACGCATGAATTTTGCCATGCGAAAAGTGCATGACGCATCCACTGGTCTGGTGGGTACTTTGCGCATCGGGTACACAAAAGGATATGAATGAAGCAATCTTTCCAATGTATTAAGAAGTTTTCATTTGGATTATCCCAATATTCTGATCACGTGCTACCGCTGTGATACGGACATGCTGGCTGCCGGTTTATTTAATAATGATTATGATATTATTTTTACCTGGGACAGTACGAATATCATGCAGGAAGAAGGGATTGGTTTCAAACTAATCGAACGTGCACCTTTGACGGTAGCATTATATACCTCCCATCCATTGGCAAACAGAACTTCTCTGACACGTAAAGAATTGAAAAATGAATCGATTTTGTATATGTCTCCTTCCGGTTCCGGGGAATCCTACGGAGATAATCAGTTTTTGGAAATGTACAGACAGGCCGGTTATCAGCCAAATATTTTGTTCCGTTCCAGTGATACGGAAAGTATTCTGATGATGATTGCCGCGGAAGAAGGGATTTCCATACTTCCTTCCTATATCACCAGTAAGTTGACAAACGCGGAAAATCTGGTATTTGTTCCATTGGTAGGGGAAGGGGAGTTTGAACAGATTCTTTCTGTATGGAAGACGGATAATCAGAGTCTGGCGCTGCAGCATTTTCTGGAAAGGATATAAAAATACCGGATGAGATATTCCTTTCTCATCCGGCGTTTTCTTTTACCTTTATACTTTCATTAGACTGTACAAATCTGATTTCTCACTTTCTCCCAATTCTGTGTGAACCACAATTCGTACCGGTTTTCCCATACAAATCCCCACAAGCCCCATCAATACTCTTGCATCCATCACCTGTTCGCCAATCCATGCATCGGCTACACAATTATAATGTTCAAGTTTATTTACCAATACTACAGCATCATCTATTGTATCTAATTTTGTCTGAAATTCCATACTCATGAAACCTCCTTTTTCATTCTGAGCCGTTTTTCAGGATTCGTAATTATAAAAGCAACTATTTACTGCTCATCGGCCACAGTCATATTTCTTACAATCTGACGGATTTTAAGAACCATGGATGGTGCGACAGATAATTCATCAACTCCCATACGTACAAATTCTTCCGTCAATTCTGTGTCAGCCCCCAGTTCTCCACAAATACCGGCCCATTTTCCTTCTTTATGCGCATTTTCCACTACCATCTGTATCATTTTCAAAATAGCTTTGTGGTGTGGATTATAAAAATCATCCAATTTCGCATTCTGACGGTCAATTGCCAATGTATACTGTGTCAAATCGTTTGTTCCGATACTGAAAAAGTCAACCATCTGAGCCAATTCATCACTGATCATAACAGCCGCAGGTGTTTCAATCATAATTCCCTGTTCCGGAATCTTGTACATAACACCTTCATTCATCAATTCTTCTTCAACTTCTTCTACAATTCTGTAAATCTGTACGACTTCCTCGGTTGAAGTGATCATTGGATACATCACAGATAATTTTCCAAAAACGGCCGCACGAAGCAGGGCGCGAAGCTGTGTTTTAAATATATCTGGTTGTTTTAAACAAATACGAATCGCACGATATCCAAGCGCCGGATTATCTTCCTTTCCCAGATTAAAATATTCTACCTGTTTATCTGCGCCAATGTCCAGCGTGCGGATTACGACTTTTTTGCCAGCCATCGTCTGCAGCACCTGCTTATATGCCTGAAATTGTTCTTCTTCAGTAGGAAATGTATCTCTTCCCAAATACAAGAATTCACTTCTGAAAAGTCCAATTCCGCCTGCATCATTTTCCAACACATAACCAAGGTCCGCAACACTTCCAATATTGGCATAAATATTGATTTTTCTGCCATCCCGTGTTACATTCTCTTTTCCTTTTAATTCCTGCAAAAGCATTTGCTTTTCTTTTTCTTGGGCAATTTTTTCAACCGTTGCAGCACATACTTCTTCTGTCGGTTCAAAAACAACCTGCCCCTGAAATCCATCTACAATTGCCTGCATTCCTGTATGCATTTCTGACAAATCCATCGGCACGCCAATCAAGGCCGGTATATTCATCATACGGGCAAGGATGGCCGTATGTGAGTTGGTTGAACCATGTACTGTGACAAAAGCCAATATTTTTTCTTTGTCCATCTGCACTGTTTCACTCGGTGTCAGATCATCCGCCACAAAGATAGACGGTTCGATATTACTCAAATCCAATTCTTCCTGACCATTCAGATTTCTGACCAGACGATTGGATATATCCTTGATGTCCGCTGCACGGGCCTTCATATATTCATCATCCATACCTGCAAACATTTCAGAAAAATTATCACCTGTTACTGCCACAGCATATTCTGCATTGGCATTTTCCGTTTGAATAATATTATAGATTGCTTCGAGATAATCTTCATCTTCCAACATCATCTGATGCACTTCAAAAATAGCTGCACTGGCTTCCCCAACTTCTCCCAATGCTTTTTCATATAAATGCTGTAATTGTTCTTTTGATTGCTCAATTGCATCATTGACTCTCTGAATTTCTCCTTCTGGATTTTCCGATTTGGTATGCTGTACCTGGCAATCGTCTTTCTTCAATACAACTACAGGTCCCATTGCAATTCCTTTATATACTGACTTTCCGGATAACGTAAACATTTCCAGTTCCTCCACACAAGCAATCCATTACAGATTTGTTTCGAAAAACAGTTTCATTTCTTCCAATGCTTTTTCTTCATCTGCACCTTCCACTGTAACTTCCACTTCGTCACCGCATTTTACGCTCAGCCCCATCAAAGCCATTAATTTTCTGGCTTCTGCTGTTTTACCATCTTTTCCTACTGTAATTTTGCTTTCATATTTTTTTGCTTCTTTAACAAGCAGTCCAGCTGGTCTTGCATGAATTCCGATTTCATCTTTGATTACATAATTAAATTTTTTCATTGTATTTTTTCCTTTCATTCGTTCTGAATTTCGTCACTTGCTACTCGTTCAATATGCATAGCCAGGTACCCTACTTCAATATCGCTCAATTCTTTCTTGAGGGTATGGCTTAATTCTGCACATACTTTTTCTGCAATTTTAAATGATTTAGGGAATTTTATTTCCATATAATCATTCATATTTAATTTTAACTGTTCTCCACTTAATGCTCTGGCAACCATGTAACGTACATGATTCATCAAACGATTGTATGCCAATGTCATAACATCTATTTTCTTACCAGTCTGTTCTTCTACCAGAGAAATGCATGCCCGCACTGCACCGGCAATCTGCATGGCCTGAGATACTTTTTCGTCCTCTATCGCGGAATGGATATGCAGAGCAATATAACCAACTTCATGCTCATCAATACGAACTCCCAATTGTTCCCACAAAAGAGATTCCATACATTGTGCAATCTTATATTCCTTATAGAACAACACGCGGATGTCCTCCGTCAACGGATTACTGATCTGCTCGTTGTTTTTAATACGCTGTACAGCAAATTCAATATGATCAGCCATTGGAAACAGAATTTTGCGATCGATTTTTCCAAATTCCTGCTCTGCACGATTCAGCATCTCGTTCGCTAATTCCAGACAAATAGGTGAAACATTTTTTATAATTTCCCTTGCGTCTCCTCGTTCGGTTAATTCCTGCAGTGAATATACTGTATCCTCAACTCGTTTTTCAATTCGTTCAGTAACTTTTTTACCAAATCCAATTCCTTTTCCCATAATCAAATATTCTTGATTTGCTTTCACTGCAATTACAGAATTATGATTTAAAACCTTTTTCACTCTATACATAATCATTTTCCACTATCTTTCGTTTTCTCGACTGCGTACAGCAATATATCTCTCCCTCACCATCTTACAGCAACGGGCATTTTCTTTATTCTAAAATGTCGATTGCATAAAGTGGTTCACCTGCCTGAATTTTTCCTTCTTTTAACAGGCGAATCTGTTGATTATCTTCCAATTCGGTACAAATAACCGGTGTTACGATGGATGGTGCATGATGTTTCAGATATTCCAGATCCAATTTCAGCATTGGATCTCCCTTCTTCACTTTTTGTCCATTTTCAACCAGAACATCAAATCCTTCACCATTTAATTTTACTGTATCGATACCTACATGAATCAGCATACTGATTCCACTGTCTGTCATAAAACCAATCGCGTGTTTGGTATCAAATACAAAACATACCTCGCCATCTTCCGGTGCCACTACCATAGAATCTTCCGGCGTCACTACAGCACCATCACCCATCATTTTGCCAGCGAATGCTTCATCCGGAGCAGTTTCCAGATTTGCTGCAACTCCTCCGACCGGGCTGCAAATTGTGATTGTCTGTACTACTTTTTGCTGTTTTTTTTCTTCTATTACTTCCTGCAACTGCGGTTCAGGAACCATAACTTCCGGTTCTTCTTCTGGAGCTTTTTCCAGATAATCTTCCAGATTTGATTTAATTACAGTTACATGCGGTCCATAAATAACCTGGATTCCATTTCCTTTATGCACAACTCCGGATGCACCGGTAGCTTTCAATACCACATCATTTACCAATTCTGCATTATATACAGTACATCTGAGTCTTGTCGCACAACAATCCACATCACTGATATTTTTCTTTCCGCCAAGCCCTTTTGTAATTGCTGCACTTACCGCGTCTTCCTCACTAAGCGTACCTTTCGTTGAAACTTCCCCAGCTTTTCTAGCATTTACATCTGCTTTGGTATAAAGTTTTGTTTCTTCACCATCCTCTTCCCGACCTGGTGTTTTAAAATCAAATTTCAGAATCAGGAATCTGAAAATCACATAATATAAAACAAAATAAATAATTCCTACTGGAAGAATACTCATCCAGCTTGTTTTTTCATTTCCCTGCAAAATACCAAACAGGAAGAAATCCAAAAGTCCGCCGGAAAATGTCAAGCCCACAGCAATATTCAACATATGTGCGATCATATAAGCAGAACCGGCAAGAATTACCTGTACAACAAACAATGACGGAGCTACAAACAGGAAGGAAAATTCCAATGGTTCTGTGATACCTGTCATCATACAAGCCAAAGAAGCAGAAAGCAGCAATCCACCAGCAGCTTTTTTCTTCTCTGGTTTTGCGCAATGATACATAGCCAGTGCAGCTCCCGGAAGACCAAAAATCATAAAGATAAATTCACCAGAAAAATATCTTGTAGCATCCGCACTAAAATGAGCAACATTCGCAGAATCTGCCAACTGTGCAAAGAAAATATTCTGACCTCCCTGTACGACCTGACCGGCAACTTCCATCGTTCCCCCTACAGCAGTCTGCCAAAATGGCATATAAAATACATGATGAAGGCCAAATGGAATCAAGGCACGTTTGATTAAACCAAAAATAAGAGTTCCTACATATCCGGTTCCTGTTACCAGTCCGCCCAATGCATAAATTCCATTCTGTACCACTGGCCATACAAAGTACAGCAGGATACCAACAAACATATAGGTAACCGTGGAAATGATTGGCACAAAACGTGTTCCGCCAAAAAAAGATAACGCATTTGGAAGTACGATTTTATAAAATCTGTTATGCAGCGCAGAGACACCGAGCCCTACAATAATTCCACCAAAAACTCCCATCTGCAGAGTCATGATTCCACAGGAAGATGTAATGGTTCCCTGAAGAACATCAGATGCGATTTCTCCACTGCTTAACACTTCACCATTTAGTACCAACATCGCATTAATTGCCGTATTCATAACAAAATATGCGATAACCGCAGACAACGCTGCTACTTCTTTTTCTTTTTTTGCCATACCAATAGCAATTCCTACCGCAAAAAGCATTGGCAGGTTGTCAAAGATTGCACTTCCGACTTTGTTCATAATAACCAACAAAGCATTCAGAATCGTACCGCTTCCTAAGATTCCTTCCAGTCCATATGTGGCAATCGTAGTCTCATTGGTAAAAGAACTTCCGATTCCAAGCAATAAACCTGCCACTGGAAGGATGGCAATCGGCAGCATGAAGCTTCTGCCTACACGCTGCAGCACACCAAACAATTTGTCTTTCATAGCTTTTCTCCTTTTCTTTAGGGCGTCTATGTATAAAAACAGGTTTTGTACTCTCTGCGGTCCGGACTAAATATAAAACAAAGAGTTTCATATCCTGCTAGACTCTGCTTTAAAAAAGCAAAAAAAGGCATCCAAATACATAAACATACCCTTCATGTTATGTATAGTGAATGCCTCTTATGAGTAACATACTATATTATTATGATAATAGCAAACATGAAATCACTTGTCAACCAACGATTCCTTGTTTTCCTCATATTTTATTGCAATTATGCTGACAGTCCAGACAATTCCCATTGCATCCGTTTCCCTGCTTTTTATCACGGATGCATTTTCTTACTGCCACGATCAATGCCGCTGCGATTATTCCAATCAATAAAACGTCAAATGGATTCATTTTATGCCACTCCAATCAACATTCCGATCAAACGTACCACAAATGCCGCAATCCATGCAACTACACACTGCCAGATTACAACGCCTGTAGCCCATTTTCCGCCGAGTTCACGTTTTACTGCTGCAATCGCTGCAACACATGGTGTGTATAACAAACTAAATACCAGCAAAGATGCTGCTGCCAATGGAGAAAATGCACTTCCGACTGCACCGCCAAACAGGATTTCCAAAGTAGATACCACACTTTCTTTCGCCATAAATCCGCTGACCAAAGAAGTACAGATACGCCAGTCTCCCAGTCCCAGTGGTGCAAACAGCGGTGCCAATACACCAGACACCATGGCAAGAATACTATCCTGAGAATCTGTTACCATATTCAGGCGCAGGTCAAAGCTCTGCAGGAACCATACCGCAACAGTAGCGATCAAGATAACAGAAAATGCTCTCTGCAGGAAATCTTTTGCCTTTTCCCACAGCAAGTGAATGACATTTTTTGCTCCCGGCAGACGGTAATTTGGCAATTCCATAACGAACGGCACTGCTTCACCTTTGAATAATGTACCCTTAAATAAAAGTGCCACGAGAATACCTACAAAAATTCCAACAAAATACAATCCAGTCATGATCAGACCGCCATGTTTTGGGAAAAATGCATCTACAAAGAATGCATAAATCGGCAGTTTCGCTGTACAGCTCATAAATGGTGTCAACAAAATCGTCATTTTACGGTCACGTTCACTCGGTAAGGTTCTGGTTGCCATAACCGCTGGTACTGTACACCCAAATCCAATCAGCAATGGAACAATACTTCTTCCGGACAGACCGATTTTTCGCAAAAGTTTATCCATAAAGAATGCAACTCTGGCGATATAGCCGCTGTCTTCCAATAAGGACAGGAAGAAGAACAGCGTAATGATAATCGGCAGGAAGCTTAATACACTTCCCACACCGGCAAAAATACCGTCAATCACCAGACTGTGAATCGCATCATTGACATTTACAGCAGTCAATGCCTGGTCTGTCCATACCGTAAGTGCTTCGATTACCATTTCCAAAAGTGTCTGCAATCCCGCACCAATTACATTGAATGTCAGATAAAACATCAGTCCCATGATTCCGATGAAACATGGAATCGCAGTATATTTTCCTGTGAGAATGTTGTCTATTTTTTCGCTTCGGATACGCTCTTTGCTTTCTCTTGGTTTGGTAACTGTTTTTTTACATACTTTTTGAATAAACTGGAAACGCATATCCGCCATGGATGCGCTTCTGTCAAGTCCACGTTCTGTTTCCATCTGACAGATAATATGTTCCAGCATTTCCTTTTCATTCTGATCCAGTTCCAACTGTTCCAAAATAATGCTGTCTCCTTCAATCAGCTTACTCGCAGCAAATCGAACAGGAATACCAGCACTCTCCGCATGATCCTGAATCAAATGAATGACCGCATGCAGACAACGATGAACAGCTCCATGATAATCTGTCTCATCACAGAAATCCTGACGCAATGGTTTTTCCTGATAATGCGCAATATGTACGGCGTGCTTAATCAACTCATCCACACCCTGATTTTTCGCAGCTGAAATCGGTACAACCGGAACACCGAGCAGTTTTTCCATTCTGTTGATATCAATGGAACCGCCATTTCCAGTTACCTCATCCATCATGTTCAGAGCTACTACCATTGGAATATTCATTTCCAAAAGCTGCATGGTCAAATACATGTTTCTTTCAATGTTGGTAGCATCTACGATATTAATGATTGCCTTTGGCTTTTCATTTAACACAAAATTACGAGAAACGATTTCCTCACTGCTGTATGGTGACATGGAATAAATTCCCGGCAGGTCGGTCACCAGGGTATTTGGATAGCCTTTGATGGAACCGTCTTTTCTGTCTACCGTTACACCCGGAAAGTTTCCTACATGCTGATTCGCACCAGTCAATTGGTTAAACAGTGTGGTTTTTCCACAGTTCTGATTTCCTACGAGTGCAAATGTAAGCAAAGTTCCGTCCGGCAGAGGATTTTCATTTTCTCTGGAGTGATAAATTCCGTCTTCTCCGAGTCCCGGATGATTCAGTTCTCCTGCTCCCTGTGCTTTCTGATACATCGGACTGCGTTCATCAATCACTTCTACTTCAATTTTGTTGGCATCTTCCAATCGAAGTGTCAATTCATACCCATGGATCTGCAATTCCATCGGGTCACCCATAGGGGCTAATTTTACAACGGTCACTTCTGTGCCTGGAATCACTCCCATATCCAGAAAATGCTGACGAAGGGCTCCTTCGCCTCCCACACTTCGGATAATAGCACTCTGACCCACTTTTAATTTTTTCAGAGTCATACTCGTTCTCCTTTGTATGTTATTTTTCATTTGTTTCTTTCATTTCAAATCTATATGACGCATTATATCACAGATTAGTTGATTCTAACATATATTTTGTGTCAGATTTCGAGTTTTTATCTCTGCACCTCTGCGATTCCTCGCAGGACTTTTATTTCATACAAAGAAATTTCCGAAATCTTTATCCAATAAAAAAGACGGAACACAATCACTTCGGTTCTTGTATTCCATCTTCTTTATTATTTGTCTTTTTCTATTTCCTTTTTCATCTTTCGAAAATATGAGCTCATTTCATCAGCCATTCCCGATAATCGGTTCAGTAATTTTGAAAAATCATTCAGCATTTCATCGTCTTTATAGTATGGATATACGATATCGTGGTCAATTTCGCTCCATCCTTCCTCAAACAGCGTACGTCCCTGAATTTCAACATAGTACCCTTTGTATTTGATGATATAATGGAGGGAACGATAAATCCCATCGGATTTGATCTCGATTTCCCGACTGTCATATATTTTGGTATCGCCTGCTCGTTTGTATACTTTTGGTTTTTCCGCAATATAATAGTGATTGATATCTTCGTCAAAATCTTCCAGACGATCTTCGATATATAAGTTCGGATCATTTTCAAATCTGCTGGTGATATACTTATGGAAATAAATCCAGTCTTCCCGATATAAGAAAAATACGCGAATACCAATCAAATCCGTTATATATTTATGAAAATTCGTATGATCCAACTTTTCAAACTTCGCAGGATTTTCTATTCTCTTACGTATTATTTTTTCAAGCAAATGTCCCGCTGATTTGGTTCTGTAACGATATGAATGGATTCCCGCCTTTTCGATGTCATAAAGATATTCATCAATAAATTCTTTTCCGATCACATGCAGGGTTTCGTCGAGTGCTGCATATTCGTTCGCAATCAATTCCAACTCTTTCCATTCAATATTTGCTCTTTCAAATTCAGATTCTGTAATTTTATATTTTGATAAAAACAATTCTTTTTCCATTGTTTCTTCTCCAAACCACTTTCTTGCATAGTATTTTGCTGTATCACGTGCAAAATGAGCACCCTTTTCACTCAGAAATTTTAGCGGCAATAACCTGTTTTTTCTATTATCTGGCAATATTCGATTTTATGTCTTTTACTTATGGTTATTGCAGGTTTAAAAAGGTCGACCTTTCAGCACTTTTTTATTATAACGTATTCCCCTACATCTTTCAAGTAAATTGCGAGATACATATTAAGAAACAAAAAAAGGAAAAAGAGTTAAAGCACAGCCTCAACTCTTTTCTATCTCTTCTATCCTTACAATTTTTTTCGCAGAACTGTCTGCTCAAAAATATTCTCTACAAAATATTGATTCGAATAAAAAACAATATTTCCTGAAATATCATAATCAATTTCTTCCATATTTAACAATGGAGTTCCCTCTGGAATCTGTAATGCACACGCCACGATTTCACTTGCCAAAACTGCATGCAGCTGTGTCAAATCCATGTAAGTTTCCACATCACAATATTTTTTCAAAAAATGAAAAATCGGCGGTTCCAAGTCTTTCAGCGTATACGTTTCTTTTATTAACCTTTTTTCAAATACATCCTCACAATAAATAGCCGGTCTGTCATTTGCTGTGCAAACACGACATACACGAATCACATCTGTATCTTCTGCAATTTGAAGTTTTTCTGCTATATATTTATTGGCCTTTTCCTCTTGCATGTGAATGCTGGATACGTTTGACTGATAACCACTCTGACGAATAATATCCAAAAACTCCACCTCAATGTCCATGCGATTTTTCACTTGCAGCACATGGTGATTGATGATGGTTCCAACGCCATGGATACGGGTAATAAAACCTTCACGTTCCAATTGTGCAAGAACTTCACGCAAATGATTTCTGCTAATGCCAAAATGTTTCGCAAGTTCAAGCTCTCTCGGTAATTTCTCACTTTTGGAAAACACTCCTGTTTTCATCTCCTGCAACAATTCCTTGCGAATCTGATTCGAGTAATCAATTTTCATTGTAATATCTGCCTTTCAAAATAGGTGAAACCTGTTTCTCAATCGATATTATACTATAAAATGTGTTATTTTTCAACTTGCGTATATCTTACGCACTTTCTTCCTCGCCTATACAGCAAGTTAATTTTTCCATTCCTTATGACAAATTATCGCTCCAATATATTCTTATTACTCAGATTTGATGTTAATTCTATCAACTGCACATAAGTTCTAATTTTCCGTTATACATTTTATATACTTCACCATAAAAATAATATTCTCCATTTTCACAAACAATTACGCTTTCATCACATAAACCATAAATCCTATATTTCTTAGATAACTCAATTAATTCATCCATAAAATTCTCTCGAACAAAATGAGGTTCCACCGAAATATCTACACAACCTAGTCCTTTATATATCGTTTGCTCACGATGCCCACAAGACCTTGTGCATATCGAAATTTCTGCCATATTGATAGCCCCCGCACTCATCCCAATAACAACTCCACTGTGTTGTTTGATAATGGTATCCAAACCATATTTCTGAAAATAAGCAAACTGTGTAAGAGTCATACCTCCAGACAGCCAGATAACATCCGCTTCCTCAACGATCTTTTGAGCTTCATTTACCGTCATTCTTCCATCAACAACACATGCTTCCTTAAAATGAATACCTATTTCTTCAAATGCCTGCAAGAAGAAACTAAAATACTTGTCTGTTTTTTCATGCATTTTTTCAAATTCAGATGCAACAAATGCAAATTTATTACGTTTTGTAATGGTTTGTCGAAACATTTCGGCTATTTTTCCATGAAATCCATTAGAAAACATACTCGTTAATATATAGATTGCCATTTCTTTCTCCCCTATTCACCCATTTTTTAACGTATTCTTTCGTATTTCTTATCTCAATATTATATGATATAAAAGTTCACGTCAATAAACGCATAATATAAACCATCTCATATATATGTAAGAGATTTTCTTTGTTTTTATATTCGCTAACGTACATATGCCTAAACTTATTAAGAATAATGCGGAGTTTGTCGAACGATTTTTCTTGTAACCGTCACGTATTTCTTATAAAATGAAGTTGTCTCAATTTCAAGCTATATCATCTACGCATACCATGTACCTATCTGATCCTTGTGCATTATGATATTGTTTGAAACACATTTCATACAGAATGTCAAAAGCATGTCTCTGTATTTACCCCCTCAAAAAAATAAACGAAAAGGAGGTTTACATGAACAACCTGCGAAAATTATTTCCAATTATTCGCACAAAAGATGAAGTTTTAAGAGAAATCAACCAGTCTGCCTCTATGGTATCCACCTTTTACAACTGGCCACCCGAACAGCAACAGAAGTTTCTTGATATCTGTACTGGTGTTCGCGGAATAAAAATCACATACGATCCCTACTTTAAGGAAGCCTTCAATCCGGAGTATGCCCCAGAACGACTGGAACATCTGCTGTCCCAGATCATCGGTAAGAAAGTACGCATCCTATGTGTACTTCCCAACGATTCCACACGTCTGGCAGACGAATCTTCTCTTTTAATCACCGATATCGTTGTGGAATTCGAAGACCACAGCATCGCCAATATTGAGATTCAAAAGATAGGGTATCATTTCCCCGGACAGCGGTGTGCCTGCTATTCCGCTGATCTACTGCTGCGCCAGTACAAACGCTTACGAAGTGAACAGAAAAAGAATTTCCGTTACAAAGATGTGAAAGATGTATATACGATTATATTTTTCGAAAAAAGTACAAAAGAATTCCATGCATATCCGGACTGTTATCTACATACCTTTACACAAGTATCCAATTCCGGTTTGGAGCTTGACCTTCTTCAGAAATATTACCTGATCCCGCTTGACATTTTCAAAGAAAGTCTTCACAATAATGGTATCAGAAATGAATTGGATGCATGGCTTACCTTTCTTACTTCCGATGAACCAGAGATGATCGAATCTCTGTTAGATAAATTCCCACAGTTCAAAGTCATGTATCAGGAACTTTATGAAATGTGCCTGAATATGGAGAGGATGATGGAAATGTTTTCAAAAGAACTTCTCGAACTGGACCGCAATACAGTTCAATACATGATTGATATTATGCAGGATGAAATTGATGAGCAGAAGAAACAGTTGGAACAAAAGGAAAATCAGTTGGCTCAGCAGGAAAATCAACTAGCTCAAAAAGATACACAGATTTCTCAGTTAGAATTGACAAATCAACTAACTATTCTGCTCATTCAAGATAACCGTATCCAAGATCTGCAGCGAATGGTCGCAGATTCTGCATACCGTGATATGCTGATTAAAGAATACAAATTAGACGTGCAATAAGATGAAGTGTAAAACATACAAATATTTCGCTGAAAGAAGGCTGCGCAATTTGCTCAGCCTTTTCTTTTTTCAAAATCAATTTTTATTGGTGGCACACCTACCATTTTTAAATTTTACTTATTTTGTTGACACCCAGCCCCCCAGCGGTACGCTGCTATTTTCAGTTTCTGTACTCACAGTCGAAATCTGCTTTGCTGGTATAGCAGTAACGTTTCTTGCAATTGACAATTGGATAAGCAATATCTATAATATATTTATTACATTTGTAAGATTCAAGGAGGATTAACATGAGTAAATTGCCACAGATTTCCGAAGCTGAATTTGAAGTCATGAAAATCGTATGGAAACATGCCCCGATTAGCACAAATGAAATAACAGACAAATTATTACAAATTACCAACTGGAGTCCGAAAACGATACAGACTTTAATCAAACGCCTTGTGACCAAAGGCGCTCTTACTTATGAGAAACAGAGCCGAATGTTTGTCTACACTCCAGTTGTGAAAGAAAACGAATACATCGGTCAAGAAAGCAACTCTTTTCTGGAACGTTACTATAATGGAAATATTACTGCCATGTTGTCTGCATACATCGAAAATGACAGATTATCTGAAACAGAAATAGACACGCTCCGTTCCCTTCTTTCCAAGAGGTCAAAAAAGGGAGGAAATTAACGTGGCCAATTTTATGATACGCTTTCTAGTAAGCAATATATTTATCAGCGGTATCATTGGAATTCTTTTGCTTTTTAAACGGATATTCAAAAACAGCCTATCCAGCCGGATGCAGTATAATTTGTGGTTTCTGCTGCTCGGACTTTTGGCAGTTCCATTTATACCGTTCCGTTTCATTGGCTTAACGCAAACCTTCTTCTGGCTTGGCAGCCTGGGCGGTTCTGCTTTTTCCGGTACTGGAACCAATATTGCAGGCACCGCAGAAGCAGTTACAACAGGAAATACAAATTGGATGAACGATTTTACGCTTTCGGTAAATAGTGAGACGCACTCCATCGCAGGATATATATTATTAGGGATATGGATTGTCGGTATTCTCGCCATGATAATATTGATAATCAAAGCTCTCTTACGTTTACACATTTTGGAGAAATCTGCACTTCCACTTCAAAATCAGGAGGTCCGCAGACTGTATCATCGATGTTTGGAGGAAATGGGGATTCACAGAGATATTCCTATCTACAGCACCGTATTTTTGAAATCCCCCATTATTGTCGGACTTTTGAAACCGCGTATATATCTTCCGATTCATCTAATCTCTGATTATAGCCCATCACGCAGCGCCAACTCCGAAGGAGGATGTATTACGGGATGCCCGAATGGGTGCGACGAAACCGACATGCGTTATATGCTATTGCACGAACTACAGCATTACAAACACCACGATGCCATCGCAAATTATTTGATGAACCTTACCGGCGTGGTATATTGGTTCAATCCGCTTGTGTGGTACGCTCTGAAAGAAATGCGTAATGACAGAGAGGTGGCCTGTGACACTTCCGTTTTGGAAATGCTTGAAGAGGATGCTTACGAGGATTATGGGAATACTCTCATTAACTTTGTGGAAAAAGTATCGCTTACTCCTTTTCCATTTGCTGCCGGCCTTGGTGGAAACATGAAACAGATGAAACGGAGAATTATCAATATTGCCTCATATGAGAAACCAACATTTATAAAAAGGCTAAAGGGCATGACTGCTTTCATGCTGACTGCTGTCCTGCTTCTTGGTCTTGCTCCAATTTTATCTACATACACAGCAGAGGTCAGCCACTATCAATGGAAAACTTCTTCTGAGAATATTTCCTATGTAGACTTTTCTTCCTATTTTGGTGAATACGAAGGTAGCTTTGTTTTGTACGATTTAGAGAATGATTCCTGGAGTATACACGATATGGATCACGCAACCTCACGGGTTGCACCAGATTCTACATACAAAATATATGATGCCTTATTCGGCTTAGAGGAAGGTGTCATTACACCGGAAGATTCCTTTATTGCATGGAACGGAGAAAGTTATCCATTTGAAGCATGGAACGCTGATCAGACCTTGCAGTCTGCTATGGCTTCATCTGTGAACTGGTACTTCCAATCAGTGGACGAACAGCTTGGTACGGCTTCCGTTTACGATTATATCAAGGAAATCGGATACGGAAATGAAAACATGAGCGGCGATTTCTCCACCTATTGGATGGAATCTTCTTTGGAGATTTCCCCGATAGAACAGGTCGAACTGTTAATCAAACTACAAAATAACAGCTTTGACTTCGCACCTGAAAACATCAATGCAGTAAAAGATGCCATTTGCCTTTCCTCTTCCGATGCCGGAACATTCTACGGAAAGACCGGAACCG
>JAXJUX010000130.1:0-24756 GCA_036308845.1 Ruminococcus sp. | reverse complement strand
TGGATGGACACGTTGATACTTTGGGCGGTATGGTTGCTGAAATCAAAGGAAATGGTGCACTTCGAATTTCACCGGTAGGGGGCTTAAATCCGAATAATGTTGAAACAGAAAACTGCCGCATTTATACATATGACAACAGATGTTATACGGGAACAGCGCAGCTTTGTGATGCTTCGCTGCATGTAAACGGAAAATACAATGATACCCTGAGAAATTTTGATAATATCGAAATTCTTCTGGATGAAAAAGTATTTTCCAAACAGGAAACAAAAGATCTGGGTATTATGAACGGAAATTTTGTATGCTTTGATACCAGAACAACCATTACGTCCTCTGGATACATTAAGAGCCGCTATCTGGATGATAAATTGAGTACCGCTATTATGATGGGTTATGCAAAATATTTAAAAGATGAGAAGATCGCACTGAGCCGTAGTGTTTATCAGCACATCACGGTATATGAAGAAGTTGGCCATGGCGGATGTGCATCTGTTCCGGAAGGAACGACAGAAATCTTGTCTGTAGATATGGGATGTATTGGGAATGGACTGGAATGTAAAGAACATCAGGTTTCTATTTGTGTAAAAGATAGCCGTGGACCGTTCAATTACGATATGGTGACAGGTCTGATACGAACAGCACAGGAACACCAGATTGATTTTGCGACAGATATTTATCCACATTATGGTTCCGATGCGGATGCTGCGATGGGAGCTGGTCATGATTTGCGTCATGCCTTGATTGGACCGGGAATTTATGCTTCTCATGGATATGAGAGAAGCCATGTGGATGGAGTGTACAATACGTTCTTTTTATTGAAACATTATATAAAATGACGAAAAACATTGTTTTTCAGTGTCTGTCGTGATACAATGTGCAGGCACGTTTTGAAAGGTTTAACTCAAAACATCATCAAATGTTACACACGGTTTGTTTGTGTGTGATGATAAAATACAAAAAGAAAGGAGGAAGATACATGGATTCTGCACTTTATGACAATTATCTGCGAATTTTAAAACATGAGCTGGTACCAGCACTTGGATGTACAGAACCAATCGCGATTGCTTATGCATCAGCAAAGGCACGTCAGGTTCTTGGCTGTATGCCGGATAGAATTGAAATGAAATGCAGCGGAAACATTATTAAAAATGTAAAAGGTGTTACGGTTCCGAATTCCAATGGTATGAAAGGAATCGATGTAGCTGCTATTCTTGGTGCTGTTGGTGGCAATGCAGACAGAGATTTGGAAGTATTGGAAGAAGTTACACAGGCACATATTGAGAAAACAGCAGAGCTTGTAGAACAAAAGATTTGCTCGGTAGCACTGGTGGAAGGCGTGGCTAATCTGTATATTGAAACAAAAGTTTTCAAAGATGGCCACTCAGCTGAGGTAACGATTATCAATCACCATACCAATATTACAAGAATTGTGAAAGATGGAGAAGTACTTCTGGATCAGCCTGTGGAAGCTGAAGATGAAGATGCTGGTATTGACAAATCCAAACTGACCGTTAAAGATATCATCGAATTTGCTGATCAGGTAAAATTTGAAGATATTGAGGAAGTTATCGGTCGTCAGGTAAAGATGAATATGGCAATCGCGCAGGAAGGTCTTGATAACAACTATGGGGCACAGATTGGAAAAACGCTGATGCACACATGGGGTAAAAGTGTTACGACACGTGCCTGTGCCAGAGCGGCTGCAGGAAGTGATGCACGAATGGGCGGATGTTCCATGCCGGTAGTTATCAATTCTGGAAGTGGTAATCAGGGTATGACGGTATCGTTACCGGTTATTACATTTGCGGAAGAATGGGAAGTTTCCAAAGATAAGATGTATCGTTCTTTGGTAGTGAGCAACCTGGTTTCCATTCATCAGAAAAAGTATATCGGAAGTCTGTCTGCTTATTGTGGAGCAGTCAGTGCTGCTTGTGGAGCAGGAGCTGGTATTACATATATGTACGGCGGTACGTATCAGCAGATATCTCTTACCATTATCAATACGTTAGGAAACGTTGGCGGTATTGTATGTGATGGTGCCAAATCATCCTGTGCTGCGAAAATTGCTTCATCAGTAGATGCAGCATTGATGGCGTTTAATCTGAGCATTCAGAACAAAAGTTTCCTTCCTGGCGAAGGAATTATTAAGGGCGATGTAGAAGAAACCATTAAGAGTATGGGTTACATCGGCCGTGTCGGTATGCGTGCTACGGATACCGAAATTCTCAACATCATGATTGACCGTGTAGATGTAAATCGTGAATGTTAAGCATTGCGATAAGCAATAAAATTTAGGGGGATTAAAATTTATGAAAAAAAATAGTTTTTTCACAAGCCTGCCTTTTAAATTACTGGTAGGTGTAGTTTTAGGTATTGTTTTAGGTCTTCTTTGCAGTAAATATGATTCCTCAGCAGTTGTAATGGCTGTATTGAATGTAGTTGCGACATTAAAATATATCCTTGGTCAGTTGATTAACTTCTGTGTACCATTGATTATTATTGGATTTATCGCACCATCCATTACAAAACTGGGAAATAACGCTTCCCGTATGCTGGGTGTTGCTTTGTTATGTGCATATGTATCTTCTGTATGTGCAGCTCTGGCATCTATGTCCGCAGGATATGCTTTGATTCCTCATCTGTCCATCGTTACAGAAGTAGAAGGTCTCAAATCCATGCCAGAAGTAGTATTTGAACTTTCCATTCCACAGATCATGTCTGTAATGAGTGCATTGGTGTTCTCTGTTATGATCGGTCTGGCTGCAACATGGAACAAAGCAAAAAATATTACTGTAATTTTAGATGAATTCCAGCAGATCGTACTTTCTCTGGTATCTAAAATCATTATTCCGATTCTGCCAGTATTTATCGGATTTACATTCTGGGCACTGGCTTATGAAGGATCCATTACAAAACAGCTGCCTGTATTCTTAAAAGTTATCGCTATCGTACTGGTAGGACATTTTATTTGGATGGCAGTTTTGTATGTATTAGCTGGTATTTATACAAAAGAAAATCCAATGGAAGTTGTAAAACATTATGGTCCAGCATACCTGACAGCAGTTGGAACCATGTCTTCTGCAGCAACATTGGCTGTTGCTCTGCAGTGTGCAGGAAAATCTAAAGTAATTCGTAAAGATATGGTACAGTTTGGTATTCCTCTGTTTGCAAACATCCATCTTTGTGGTTCCGTATTGACAGAAGTATTCTTCTGTATGACAATTTCCAAAATTCTGTACGGTTCCATTCCATCCGTTGGAACAATGGTTCTGTTCTGTGTACTGCTTGCAGTATTCGCAATCGGAGCTCCTGGTGTACCAGGTGGTACCGTAATGGCTTCTTTAGGTATCATTACAGGTGTTCTTGGATTTGATGAAACAGGAACAGCTCTGATGCTGACAATCTTTGCTCTGCAGGATAGTTTCGGAACAGCTTGTAACGTAACAGGTGATGGTGCTCTTACTATGATCCTTACAGGATATGCAAAGAAACACAACATTGCTGAACAGAATATCAGTATTGATTTATAAAAATAATGGAAGTCCTCTGCATAGTGCAGGGGACTTTTCCATTTTTCAGAAAAATTAATATAAATTGCGGAAAAACTGTGTTATAATGATTGCAATTTATTTTTGGAGTTGATGAAGATGATAAAAGCAATTTTATGGGATGTAGATGGAACCTTATTGGACTTTAAAGCAGCAGAAAAATATGCTATTCGCAAATGTTTTTCGGATTTTGGACTTGGCATTTGTACGGATGAGATGTTGGCAAGGTATAGCGAGATCAATCATAGATATTGGCGGAAGCTGGAAGCTGGGCTCGTAACGAAACAGCAGGTGCTACACGGAAGATTTGCAGAATTCTTTGAAAAAGAAGGAATTGCCTGTGATAAGGTGAAAGAATTCAATGAAGATTATCAGGTGAGTCTTGGAGATACCTTTGTTTATTGTGCTCATGGAGAAGAACTGGTTAAAGGATTAAAGGGAAAAATCAAACAGTATGGAGTAACAAATGGAACAGAGGTTGCGCAGAGAAGAAAATTAAAAAACTCCGGATTGGATCAGATTCTGGACCAGGTTTTTATTTCAGATGTGATTGGTGTGGAAAAACCAAACAAAGAATTTTTTGCTCCGGTTTTTGAAAAATTAGAAAATTGTCAAAAGGATGAGATTATGATCATAGGCGATTCCTTAACCAGTGATATGCAGGGTGGAAATAATGTGGGTATTATTTGTTGCTGGTATAATCCAAATGGACAAAAAAATGATAAAAATCTTCGTATTGATTATGAAATCACAGATTTGGGTCAAATCACAGAAATTTTAAAAGAACATAAATAAGATGGGAGCGTGATTCATATGAACACAGCAGAATTATTGGATACTTTATTACAGAAAGCAAAAAAAGATGAAGGGATCAAAGCTCAGTTGCTTGCTACCAGAGAAATGCAAAATCCGATGTCCGCATTTTGCAGAAAATGTCAGGAATTGGGATATCCGATTTATGAGATGGATTTGATTCAGGCAGGGGAAGAATTCTATGCGACGATGAGAAGAAGTACCAATGGAGGAGGAGAAAATTCTCCATTGCTGGAATGGGAAGATGATTTTTACGAACTGTTTTTTGCAAATTTAATGATGAAATAAGTGTTGGAGGTACGTATGAATTTCAAAAACATTGAAGAATATATTACCCAATTTCCTATTTATCAATATGTTTTTTTGAATACAGAGGATATTGAGTTTAACAACAAAGTACGAACCATTTGTAAAAAGGAATGTCCTCGTTATGGAAAGTCATGGTCTTGTCCACCGGCAGTTGGAAGTGTTGAAAAATGCATGGAAACATGCAGAGAATATCCATATGCTTTATTGTTTTCTTCAGTGGCAGAAGTACCGGATTATTCCAATATGGAGGCTCTTTTGGCTACAAAGAGAGAACACGAAGAAATTACTGCTCAGATTGAACAATATTTGAAAAATGATGCGTGGAAATGCTATACTTTGTCTACGGATTCCTGTTCCATTTGTGAAAAGTGTTCTTATCCGAAAAAATCCTGTAATCATCCGGAACTTATGCATCCATGCATTGAAAGCCATGGGATTTTGCTGACAAAAAATATTGAGGAAAATAATATGGATTATTATATGGGAGAACAGATGGTTCTCTGGTTCACGTTGATTTTCTTAAAAGAAGCATAATGATGCGCTAAAAAACATACAATAGATAATAAAGCCAAGGAAATGTTTATGAAAAGAGAAAAATCTCCGCTTAAAAGCCGTATGGCAAAGGCGTTACAGATTCCGTCCGATGTGGCTTTTCAGGAATGTTTCATGAATCTGCAGGAGAACCAGAAAATTCTCTTGCAGAATTTTTATCATATATTAGAATATACCAGTCAGGAAATTTTGATTCAGACGACTCACCATAAAATCAGAATTCAGGGAAATACACTGGAAATTGATTATTTCACGAAAGATGAAATTCAAATATCCGGGAACATACAGATGATATGTTATGAAAAATAGGAACAGGAGGATTCTGATTGAGAAATAAAATAGCAAAATATAAAGATGGTTTTGTTAAGGTTCGGTTGGAAAGCTCTTGTCCAGAACGTTTTTTTCGATTGTGTGCGCTGAATGATTTATTGTTATGGAATATCATATACAAAGAAAGCAGTTATGAATTTGAACTTTCGGCTCAGGATTTCTTTCGTCTGCAGCCATTTCGAAGAAAAACAAATGCAAAAATTAAAATAATGGAAAAACACGGTATGCCTTTCTTTTTTAAGAAAAATAAGAAAAGAAAGGCATTTTTGATTGGTATATTTTCTGCACTCTTACTTTTATATGTTTGTTCTTTGTATATTTGGGAAATTGATATACGAGGGAATCAATATTATGCCGATGAAACAGTGATAGATACACTAAAAAAATATGAGATTTCTCAGGGAATTCGAAAATCAAAATTGGAATGTGGGAATATAGCTGAAGCACTTCGGGAAGAATTTTCAGAACTCGTGTGGGTATCCGTAAAAATAAAAGGCACCAGTTTAATTGTAGATGTAAAAGAAAATGAAAATCGAAACGTGGATCAAAATGAACTATTAGACAGTTGGGATTTGGTTGCAAAAAAGGATGGTATTTTACAAAAAATTGTTACCAGAGAAGGTATGCCTGTATTGCAGGAAGGCGATGTGTGCAAAAAAGGAGATGTGATCGTAACCGGAGCTGTAGAAATTTTGGATAATGATTCTATGGTAAAAGATTACGTATATATTGGTGCGGATGCAGATATTTTATTAGAAACAACATATTCTTACTATGAAGAATTTTCGTTATCCTATCAGAAAAAAATTTATGAGGAAAAACAATATACATATCCTGTAATACAATTAGGAATGAAAGGTTTTTATTACTTACCGGAAAAGGAAAGAGACGCAGAGATGACCTGGCAGATGTATCAGCTTCGGCTTTCTTCCTCTTTTTATCTTCCAATCAGCGTTGGAAAAATAGTGGTTCGTCCATATCAATATGAAACAAATGTATATGAAAAAGAAGATGCAATACGGATTGCGAATGAACATTTACGGGAATATATGGCAGAAATGGCGGAAAATAAAAAGGATATTGTAAAAAAGGATATCTCAACTACGTTAACAAGTAAAACATGTGTTACCAAGGGAACAATTACCGTATGGGAAGAAGCTGTCGAAAAAGTAAAAATATCTGAGAAAATACTAAAAGAATCAGAAGAAAATGAAAATTAGTAAAATTAGGGGGTTCAAATATTTACAAAAAATGATAGAATAGTGGTTATATTGAGAAAGGATTAAATAATACATGACAAATAGTATCATAGAACAGTTGATTGAGATTCCAGCTGAGCATGAAAGAAATATATTTGGTCAATTTGATGAACATATTAAGAAGATTGAAAGAACGCTTCATGTTACTCTGATTTCCAGAGATGGTGTATTGAAAGTCGTTGGACCGGCGCCAAATGTACAGAAAGCAGCCGGCATTATAAAAGAATTGCTAGGACTTTCTTTGAGGGGAAATACGATTCAGAGTCAAAATGTAAATTATGCATTATCTATGACCATGGAGGAAAAAGAAGCTCCATTGGTGGAGATGGATAAAGAATGTATTTGCCATACCATGAACGGCAGACCGGTAAAGCCAAAAACATTAGGTCAAAAACAGTATGTCGATCAGATTAAAAAAGACATGATCGTGTTTGGAATCGGACCAGCAGGAACCGGAAAAACGTATCTTGCGATGGCGATGGCAATTACGGCGTTTCGCAATGATGAAGTAGGAAGAATTATTTTGACCCGCCCGGCGATTGAGGCAGGAGAAAAACTTGGTTTCCTTCCTGGAGATCTGCAGAGCAAAGTAGACCCGTATCTGCGCCCATTATATGATGCTTTGTACCAGATTATGGGACCGGAAAGTTTTGCGAAAAATATGGAAAAAGGTCTGATTGAAGTTGCGCCTTTGGCTTATATGCGCGGACGTACGCTGGATAATGCTTTTATCATTTTGGATGAGGCACAAAATACTACACCTGCTCAGATGAAAATGTTTTTGACTCGTATCGGATTTGGTTCCAAAGTGATTATCACTGGTGACTCGACACAGAAAGATTTGCCGGCTGGACAAAAATCTGGTCTGGAAGTTGCATTAAAAGTTTTGGATAAGGTAGAGGGGATTTCCATTTGCGAACTTACAAGCAAAGACGTTGTGAGACATCCTCTGGTTCAGAAAATTGTACAGGCTTACGATGCTTATGAAAAGAAGCATCCGGAGATAAATCAGACAGAACGTCATCAGACAAAAGCTCCACAAAAGAGAGGAAGACGATATGACAATTGATTTTGAAAACGAACAGGAACAAATATTTGATTTTGATTTTCTTGAAGTAGCCGAACAGGTGATCAACGGTGTTTTGAATCAGGAAGAATGTCCATATGAAGTGGAAGTCAGTCTGGTTCTTACAACGGATGAAGAAATTCATAAAACCAATAAAGAATTTCGTAATATTGATCGTCCAACAGACGTTTTATCATTTCCAATGGTAGATTTTGCAGCTCCTGCAGAATATGATTTTCTGGAAGAAGATGACAGTTATTTCCATCCGGAAAGCGGTGAGCTGATGTTGGGTGACATTATGATATCTATTCCACGTGCGGTAGAGCAGGCGGCAGAGTATGGACATAGTATAAAGCGTGAGTACGCATTTTTAATTGCACACAGTGTACTGCATTTGCTTGGTTATGACCATATGAATGATGAAGAACGTATCGTCATGGAAGAGAAACAAAGACAAGTTATGCAAACTTTAAAAATTGCAAGAGAATAGGAGGAATGATTGTGAAAAAGTATACGAAAGTCTTAGTACTGTTAGGTCTGGTATCTGTATTATTTGCAGGATGTAAAAAGACAGAACAGGAAACAGCACAGACAACTCCAGAACCAACGGTTGAAGCTACACCGGAACCAACAGAAGAACTGCAGCAGCTCCAGCCAGAAGATCCTGAGCCAACAGAAGAAGCAATCCCGGAAGGATATGTCATCAGTTATCTGACAGGAGAATATGTGCCGGAAGAAATCGGGAGAAGAAGACCGGTTGCTGTTATGTTGAACAATATCAAAGCAGCAGTTCCACAGTCTGGTATTGCCAATGCAGGCGTTGTGTATGAAGCACCTGTAGAAGGTGGAATTACACGTTTGATGGGTATTTTTGAAGATTATGATGATCTTGAAAAAATCGGTTCTGTAAGAAGCTGTCGTGATTATTTTATTTTTTATGCATCAGGATTTAATGCGATTTATACCCATTATGGACAGTCTGCTTATGCAATTCCATTTCTTGAAATGGAAGAAGTAAATAACTTAAGTGGATTGGCTGGCTATGGTGATCAGGTATTTTATCGTACTACCGACAGAAAATCCCCACACAATGCATACACAAGCTTTGAAGGTATTCAGAAAGGTATCGAAATCAATGGATACAGTCAGGAATATGCGGAAGATTTTGTACCAGGTTATGCGTTCTGTGATATCGATGAAGAAATTGATTACGGCGGAACAACTGCAAATCTTGTAAAACCAGGGTATTTTGTAAATGAACCATGGTTTGAATACAACGAAGAAGATAAACTGTATTATCGTTTCCAGTATGGCGATAAACAGATTGATGATTTGACAGGAGAACAGATTGCATATAAGAACATTATTTTGCAGTATTCTTCCTGGAGAAAATACGATGATAATGGTTATCTGAACATCGATGTCGATGCACCAAATGTTGGGAAATATATTGTAAACGGTAAAGCAATTGACATTACATGGAAAAAACATACTCCATGGGGAGCTACGTATTATTATGATTTGAATGGAAATCAGATCAAATTGGATACAGGAAAAACATGGGTATGTATTATTCAGGATTCCTATGCGGATCGTGTTGAAATATCCTAATCTATGTAAAAAATACCAAATATAGAATAAAATAGAAAAACAGGTTGATACTAAAGAAAAAAGGAGAATTTTCATGAGAAAATTTATGTATGGTATCAGTCTGTTTTTCTTTGTGGGAATATTGTTTTGGGGATATTATGTTAGTTATGAACATAAAAAATCGGATAGTGACCTTATTACTGATCATACAGTGGAAGCGGAAAGCGTAATTTATCCAGAATATCATATCGATATTCATGAAGGAAAGGTGATTGTATACTTAAAAGATGGAAGTGTGTATGAAACAACAGATATCACATGGGAACATTTGCCTCAGGAAATGCAAAGCAAGATTGAGGATGGTTATATTTTATATTCTGCCCAAGAACTTTACAATTTTCTGGAAGCGTATTCAAGTTAAAGATTTTTACAGGAAATTTTGAACAAATACGTTACTAATGTAAAATTTTATTGCGATAAAACGTCAAAAAAATAAAATAATACTGGAACTTTAGGTAGCAGTGCGTTACAATAGAACATATTCTTGACTTGAGGGAGATACAGAAGATGAATCATATATTTCGAGAAAAGATAAAAGATAAAAAACGAATTGTAATTAAAATTGGATCGTCATCGTTGACACATCAAGATACTGGAGCCTTGGATCTGATTAAGCTGGAAATTCTTGTAAGGGAATTGAGTGATTTGAGAAATCAGGGAAAAGAAGTTGTTCTGGTATCTTCCGGTGCTATTATGGTAGGAAGTCAGACGATGGGTTTTGATAGAAAACCGGAAAAACTGGCTGCTAAACAGGCATGTGCTGCGATTGGGCAGGCAAAGCTGATGATGATTTATCAGAAATTATTTGCAGAATACAATCAGGTTGCCAGTCAGGTTTTAATGACAAAAAACAATATGTTAAATGATAAAAATCGTCATAATGCAAGAAATACCTTTCATGAATTGCTGCATATGGGAGTGATTCCGATTGTCAATGAAAACGATACCATTTCCACATCTGAGATTGAATTTGGTGATAACGACCGTTTGTCAGCTGTAGTTGCGGCATTGATTGGTGCTGACCTGCTGATTTTATTATCGGATATTGATGGGTTATTTACTGATGACCCACATACCAATCCGGATGCGCAGTTCATTGATGTGGTAGAATGCCTGGATCAGCATTTGTTGTCTATGGGAAAAGGAAGTACAGGAAGTAAAGTTGGCACTGGCGGTATGGCAACGAAACTGGCTGCCGCAGAAATTGCAAGTGCAGCGGGTGCAGATATGATCATTGCAAATGGGGCAGATTTTCATATCATACATAAATTGATACAGGGCAGAAATTACGGAACCCTGTTTGTGGCTCATCCAAAGGATGAATTTTATTTATTGGATTATTTGGAAAAAACGATATAGAAAGTGGGAAAGAATCATGGATCAAAAGAAAATTGACCGTATTAATGAATTAGCAAGAAAATCAAAAACTGTAGGATTGACACCAGAAGAAAAAGAAGAACAGGCAGTCTTAAGAAAAGAATATATTGCCAGTTTCCGAATGAGTCTTCGTACACAGTTGGATACTATCGATATTGTAGAAGCGGATGGTACCGTTGTAAACCTGGGTGAAAAATATGGAAACAAAAAAACTCATTAGAAAAGAAGTATTTAAGAGAAGAAAAGAAGCGGTTAAAGAAACGATTGTTTCAAATAGTAGTCTGATTTGTAAATCCTTGTGTGAAATGCCGGAATTTGCACAGCACGAATGGATTTACGTATACATAGATTGCAAAAATGAAGTGATGACTGGCGAAATCATGGAGACAGCTTTGCGTATGGGAAAACGAATTGCTGCTCCTCGCGTGCATGGTCAGGAAATGACATTTTACGAAATCAACTCATTGGATGATCTGGAACCAGGATATTTTGGGATTTTGGAACCGAAAGATGGTTTAGATGCAGTAGCCCATGAAGATGCATTTTTGGTTATGCCAGGTGTTGCATTTGACCAGTATAAACACAGAGTTGGGTATGGTGGCGGATTTTATGACCGCTATCTGGAAAAATATCCACATTTATACAAAGCTGCATTGGCATTTGAATTTCAGATGATGGAAGAAGTTCCTGTGGAACCTACTGATATTTTGCCAGATGTGGTGATTACAGAAAAACAGATCTATCGCTGATTGCGATTTAGATAAGAACAAGGAGGTAGCTATATGAATTATTTAGAGGAAATTGGAAGAAAGGCCAAACTGGCAGAACCAGAAATTCGTCTGTTAAAAACAGAACAGAAAAATATGATTTTGCGTCAGGCAGCAAAAGATCTTGAAATCTATGCAGAGGATATTCTTGCAGCCAATGAAAAGGATATGCAAAGAGGAAGAGACAATGGAATGTCTCAAGGATTGTTGGACCGTTTGTTGTTGACCAAAGACAGAATTGCCGGAATTGGAGAAGGCTTGTGCCAGATAGCTGCCCTCGATGATCCGATTGGAGAAGTTCTTGGAATGAAAAAACGCCCAAATGGTTTGGTTGTCGGACAGAAACGTGTTCCATTGGGTGTCGTTGGAATTATTTATGAAGCACGTCCAAATGTAACAGCGGATGCATTCGGTTTGTGTTTTAAAACAGGGAACGTCGTTGTATTAAAAGGTGGAAGTGATGCGATTTGTTCCAATCAGGCGATTGTAGCATGTATTCGCCGTACCTTGGAAAATGCAGGAGTGAATCCGGATGCATTGATGCTGATTGAAGATACGTCCAGAGAAACGGCAGCAGCTTTCATGCGTTTGAACCAATACATTGATGTTTTGATTCCTCGTGGCGGGGCTGGTCTGATTCGTGCCGTTGTAGAAAACAGTAACATTCCGGTTATTGAAACAGGAACGGGCAACTGTCATATTTATGTAGATGAATCTGCAAACCTTGAGATGGCTGTCAATATCATTATGAATGCAAAGACACAGAGAGTTGGTGTATGCAATGCCTGTGAATCTCTGCTGATACATAAAAATGTAAAAGATGCACTTCTTCCAGTATTAGCTGAAAAATTACAGTCTAAAAATGTAGAGATTCGCGGAGATGAAGAAGTTCAGGCATTAGTAGCGGGTGCAATTCCAGCGACAGAAGAAGACTGGGGCACCGAATATCTGGATTATATTATTTCTATGAAAACTGTTTCTTCCGTAGAAGAAGCTATTGCTCATATTAACAAGTACAACACAGGACATTCAGAAGCCATTGTCACAGAAAATTATACGAATGCACAGAAATTTCTGGATGAAGTAGATGCGGCTTGCGTATATGTAAATGCTTCTACTAGATTTACCGATGGATTCGAATTTGGATATGGTGCAGAAATAGGTATCAGTACTCAAAAATTACATGCCAGAGGACCGATGGGACTTTTGGCTCTGACCACAACCAAATATATTATTTATGGAAACGGACAGATAAGATAAAACGAAGGAAGTTTAATGATTTACAGTAGTTAAATTGTTAAACTTCCTCTTTTGTCCAGATAGAAAATTCTTCTAAAAGTTTTTCGTTGTCTTGCTATGGATTTCAGAGTATAATTGTTAGGATATAAAGTCGATATTTCACAGGAGAACCGTTATGAGAATCAGTAAACTTATCATTCAAAATTTCAAATCAATCGAATATATGGAACTTACGAATTTGGAACAGGCTTTGATTCTGGTTGGAAAGAACAGTACTGGTAAAACAGCCGTATTGGATGCTTTGCATGCGGTTGCTGGAGAATATAAGATTGAAAAGAAAGATTTCCGGAACCAACATCCTGCAATTCAGGTTCATATAGATTTGGAAATTTCGAAAGAGGACTTGAAATATTTTCATCAGCATGGAATGGTAAGTAAATATCGAAGATTTGAAGTCTGGCAGCAGGATTTTGAGAAAAAACTTCCATCTTATCAAAACGGGATATTATCCTTTACGTACTTGCAGAGGTTCAATGGAGAAATTGTTTATCAGGACGGATACAAGAAAAATAATCCATGGATACTGACGGTATTTCCACAGATATATTATCTGGATAGTCAGAGGATTCTTACGGATTTTCAAAAAGATTTACTGCTTTGGATGGAGAATGATCTGATTAAGCAGATGCGAACGAATTGTTGTATTTTTGACTCTGCAAAAACATGTAATCAATGTTTTGAATGTATTGGTTATCTGGAGCAGAAACAAGTGAAAGAGTTGAACGCATTTGAGACGGCGCGGCTTTTGAATTATAAATTATATCAGTTGAATATAGAAGAATTTTCACACAGAATGAATGAGAATTTCCATAGGAATGGCGGCAGAGAAGATATTGTATATTCTATGGATTGCAACATGGAGCATTTGTTGAATATCAGAACGGAAAGCTTTCATAAAGGACAAAATTTTAAACAATCTATTGAACATATGCCAAAGGGAATGCGAAGTGTATATATGCTTTCTCTGATGGAAACATACGCACAGGGCGAGGGAAGCAATCCGGGAATTATTATCGTGGAAGAACCGGAAATTTACCTGCATCCACAGATGCAAAAAGTTGCTGGCGAAATCTTGTATCGTCTGGCAAAGAAAAATCAGGTAATGTTTACCACACATTCGCCTCATGTGATTACTAATTTTAACAGCAAGCAGATTCGTCAGATTGTGTTGGATGATGCCGGAAATTCCAAAGTGTTGCCGAGAACGGATATTGGCAGAGTATTGGATGATTTGGGATATTCAGCGGCAGATTTGATGAATGTTGATTTTGTTTTTATCGTAGAGGGAAAGCAAGATAAGAGCAGACTGCCTTTATTAATAAGAAAATATTATTCAGAAACCTATAACCAAAAGGAACAGTTATCCAGAATTTCCATCATAACGACCAATAGCTGTACGAATATCAAAACTTACGCCAATTTAAAATATATCAACCAATTATATTTGAAAGATCGTTTTATGATTATTCGTGATGGCGATGGAAAAGATGCTGTTGAATTGAAAAGCCAGCTTTGTAAATATTATGCAGATCGAAGCCGGGAGGAAACAGACACATTACCTCGTGTACAGGAGAAAAATGTACTGATTCTAAAATATTATTCTTTTGAAAATTATTTTTTGAATCCGGAAATTATGGCAAAAGTGGGCGTTGTTTCATCCGCGGATGAATTTTATAAAATCTTTTTGCGTAAATGGAAAGAGTACTTAAGAAATATCCGAAGTGGACGTCATTTGCGCGAGGTTCTTGGAAAAGATTTGGAGACCATTGAGGATGTAAAGAATCACATGGAAGACATTAAAATTTACATGCGAGGACATAATCTATACGATATCTTTTATGGTCGGTATAAGAAAAAGGAACAGGAAATTTTAAGCAAGTATATTGAAATTGCACCACGGGAAGAATTTAAAGACATTTTGGATTCTATTGACTCATTTATTTATTTTGAAAACAGAAAGAGCAGCGAAATATGAAAAAAATAGCAGTAACAGGTGCCAGTGGATTTTTAGGCAGGAGAGTTGCCAGATATTATAAGAAAAATTATGAAGTGGTTACACCAACACATAGGGAAATGGATATTTGCAGAGAAGAACAGGTCAGGGAAATCCTTACAGCAATAAAACCGGACATCGTGATTCATTGTGCGGCCATTTCTGATGTGGGCGTTTGTGAAAGAAACCAAGAGGATTCTTACGCATACAATGTGTTGGGAATGCTGCACATTGCCCGCATATGCAGAGAAATCGGAGCGGTATGTATTCTTTGCAGTTCGGACCAGGTTTATTTTGGTGGAGAAAAGGAAGAAGCATGGAAAGAAGATGACAGCTTAACACCTGGTAATGTATATGGAAAACATAAATTACTTGCAGAAGAATTGTGTCTCAAAGAAAATCCAGATTGTATCGCGCTTCGTTTGTCATGGATGTACGATACAAAAAACTTAAGTGAGACAGAACACAGTGATTTTATGCGTAATTTTATCAAAAATAAAAAAGAAAATACCCCACTTCCATATGCAGTCAATGATTATCGTGGTCTTACGAATGTTCAGGAAGTGGTTGCGAATATGGAAAAGCTGTTTCATGTTCCTGGAGGAGTATATAATTTTGGTTCTCCAAACAGCAAAAATATGTATGAAACGGTATGCGATGTATACCAGGAAATGCAGTGGAATGTATCAGAAGTTTTGAAAAATGAAACCAGTTTTCAGGAAAAGAAACGAAACATTACCATGGATCAGGAAAAAATAAATGCTGTTGGAATTTATTTTTCAGATACGACGCATGGGCTTATAAAGGCAATGCGTTCCACATTTACTAAATAAAAGAAATATTATGGGGTTGCAACCGTATTTTTAGATTGTTATAATGTCTTACGGTGTTCATAATCGGGAGCACTTTGCAGGAAAAGAAGAAGTCTTAGAAAGAGGATAAACGATATATGGAAAAATTCACATATATGCAGGAAGTACCTGCGGGAATTTCAGAAACAGAACGCCAGTACTACTTTATGGAACTGGCAAAACAGAAATTAAAAGAAAAAGAGGCTGAGGTAGGTCATCCTCTTACTTTTTGTGTAACTACCTTTGGCTGTCAGATGAATGCCAGAGACTCTGAAAAACTGGAAGGAATTCTGGAAACAATCGGTTATAACAAAACAGAACGAGAAGAAGATGCAGATTTTGTCATTTATAATACCTGCACGGTTCGTGAAAATGCCAATCTGAAAGTTTATGGAAGATTAGGATATTTAAACAGCATCAAAAAGAAAAAACGTCCGCATATGATGATCGCACTGTGTGGTTGTATGATGCAGGAGCCTCATGTCATTGAAAAATTGAAAAAAAGTTATCGCTTTGTTAATCTGGTATTTGGAACACACAATATTTTCAAATTTGCAGAGCTTTTGTGCTGTGCTATGGATTCTGATCGTATGGTCGTTGATATTTGGAAAGATACCCAGCAGATTGTAGAAAACCTTCCAATTGACAGAAAATATTCTTTCAAATCCGGTGTCAATATTATGTTTGGTTGCAATAATTTCTGTAGTTATTGTATCGTACCATATGTGCGTGGTCGTGAAAGAAGCCGTAATCCCGAAGAAATTATCAAAGAAATCAAACATCTGGTGGCAGATGGCGTAACAGAAGTTATGCTTTTGGGTCAGAATGTAAACTCATATGGAAAGAATCTGGAACACCCAATTACATTTGCACAGCTCCTTCGTCAGATTGAAGAAATCGAGGGACTAAAACGTATTCGTTTTATGACTTCCCATCCAAAGGATTTATCCGATGAATTGATTCAGGTGATGGCAGAAAGTAAAAAACTTTGCAATCATCTGCATTTACCGCTCCAGTCCGGCAGCAGCAGTATTTTGAAAGTGATGAATCGTCGCTATACGAAAGAAGATTATCTGGCACTGGTAGAGAAAATCAAAAAGGCAGTTCCGGATATTTCTCTGACGACAGATATCATCGTGGGATTCCCGGGAGAAACAGAAGAAGATTTCCAGGAAACTCTGGATGTAGTAAGAAAAGTACGCTATGACAGTGCATTTACATTTATCTATTCCAAACGAACGGGTACACCTGCTGCCGTTATGGAAAATCAAATACCGGAAGACGTGGTAAAAGATCGTTTTGATCGTTTGCTGACAGAAGTGCAGGAAATTTCCAAAGAAATGTCCGGACGTTTTGAAGGAACTGTTCAGGAAGTTCTGGTGGAAGATGTAAATGAACAGGATTCTTCACTGGTAACAGGAAGAATGACAAACAATTTATTGGTACACTTCCCAGGAGATGCTTCTATGATTGGAACCTATTGTCAGGTTCATCTGGATGAATGCAAAGGTTTCTATTATATGGGAACAGAAGTGTAAAGTGACGGAGGGGAGAATTTGGCTAGTTTATCACCAATGATGCAGCATTATGTAAATACAAAAGAGGAATACAAGGATTGTGTTCTGTTTTACCGTCTCGGTGACTTTTACGAGATGTTCTTTGATGATGCGATCACCGTATCGAAAGAACTGGAAATCACGCTGACAGGGAAAGATTGTGGTTTGGAAGAACGTGCACCGATGTGTGGAGTTCCATATCATGCTGCAGAAAATTATATTAATCGATTGATTGAAAAGGGATTTAAAGTTGCTATCTGTGAACAGGTAGAAGACCCAAAACAGGCGAAAGGAATGGTAAAACGTGAAGTTACCCGTGTGGTAACTCCGGGAACCAATTTAAATACACAAGAACTGGATGAAGGAAAAAATAATTATCTGATGTCTATTGTATATATGTCAGATCATTATGGAGTAGCAGCATCCGATGTTACGACAGGGGACTGTTTTGTAACAGAGGTAGACAAAGAAAGAAAATTATTAGATGAAATCAACAAATTTGCGCCAGCAGAAATTATTTGTAACGAAGCTTTTTTAGTCAGTGGAGTCAATCTGGATGATTTGAAACATAGACTCCATATTTCCATTTCTGCTTTGGATGCTTGGTATTTTGGAGATGATCTTTGTCATCAAACATTAAAAGATCAGTTTCATGTAAGTACGCTGGAAGGATTGGGACTCAAAGATTACGACAGTGGTGTAATCGCTGCCGGTGCTATGTTCCGTTATCTTCTGGAAACACAGAAAACTTCACTGGTGCATATGAACAAAATTACTCCATATGCAACGGATAAATATATGATCATTGACAGCTCCAGCAGAAGGAACCTGGAACTTGTTGAGACATTGCGGGAAAAACAAAAACGTGGTTCTTTGCTTTGGGTTTTGGATAAAACAAAAACGGCGATGGGCGCTCGTATGATGCGAAGCTATGTGGAACAGCCGTTAATTTACGCGGAAGAAATCAATGAACGTCTGGATGCCGTAGAAGAAATGAATCTGCAGGCAATGCTTCGTGAAGAAATTCGTGAATATTTGGGTCCGGTATACGATCTGGAACGTCTGGTCAGCCGTATCAGCTACCATTCAGCGAATCCGAGAGATTTGCTGGCACTGAAGACTTCTCTGGAAATGCTTCCACATATCAAAAATCTGTTAAAAGATTTCACCAGTCCGTTATTGGTTCAAATCAATGAAGAATTAGATGGACTGGAAGATATCCACAGTTGGATCGAAGCTTGTGTGGCTGATGATCCGCCGCTGGCAGTCAAAGAAGGCGGTATTATCAAGGATGGATATAATGAACAGGTTGACAATTATAGAAGGTCAAAAACAGAGGGAAAATCCTGGCTTGCCCAGTTAGAAGCGGAAGAAAGAGAAAAAACAGGCATAAGAAACCTTCGTATCAAATATAATAAAGTGTTTGGATATTATTTGGAAGTAACCAATAGTTTCAAAGATCTGGTTCCGGATTATTATATGAGAAAACAGACTTTGACCAATGCGGAACGTTATATCACACCAAAACTGAAAGAATTGGAAGATATGATTCTGGGGGCTGAGGACAAGCTGTATGCTTTGGAATACAATCTGTTTTGTGAAGTGAGAGACCGTATTTCTCAGGAGATTCCAAGAATCCAGAAGACGGCAAAAGCCGTTGCGAAACTGGATGTATTTGCTTCCTTATCTGTAGTGGCGCAGAGAAATAATTATGTACGTCCTACGGTCAATTCCAAAGGAATCATTGATATTAAAAACGGACGCCATCCGGTAGTCGAAAAAATGATGAACAATGACATGTTTATTTCCAATGATACGTATCTGGATAACAGTTCCAAGCGTATATCTGTCATTACAGGACCGAACATGGCGGGTAAATCTACCTATATGAGACAGACGGCTTTGATCATGCTGATGGCGCAGATTGGCTCTTTTGTTCCGGCAGACAAAGCGAAAATCGGTGTTGTAGACCGTATTTTTACTCGAGTGGGAGCATCGGACGATTTGGCAAGCGGACAGAGTACCTTTATGGTGGAAATGACAGAAGTTGCCAATATTCTTAGAAATGCAACATCCAAAAGTCTGTTGATTCTGGATGAAATCGGACGTGGGACAAGTACCTTTGACGGTCTTTCTATCGCGTGGGCGGTGATTGAACACATCAGCAACACGAAACTGTTGGGTGCAAAGACATTATTTGCTACCCATTACCATGAACTTACGGAACTGGAAGGAAAAATTCCGGGAGTCAATAACTACTGTATCGCAGTGAAGGAAAAAGGTGATGATATCGTATTCTTACGTAAGATTATCAAAGGCGGTGCGGACAAGAGTTACGGAATTCAGGTAGCGAAACTTGCAGGAGTTCCGGATTCTGTGATTCAGCGTGCAAAAGAATTGGTGGATGAATTGGTACATGCAGACATTACAAGCACCATCAAGGATTTGGCACAGAGTCAAAAAAAGACAAAAACAAAACCTGTACACTATGATGAAGTGGATCTGGAACAGATTTCCCTTTTTGATACCGTACAGGATCAGGATATTTTAAATGAACTGAAAGAAATTGATATTACAAATCTGACGCCGATGGATGCGTTAAATACTTTATATCGACTTCAGAATAAATTGAAAAATCGTTGGTAAAAATTTAAAGGAGAATTATGAAAAGACAAATTTCTGTCCTGGATCAAAATACGATTGATAAAATAGCTGCTGGTGAGGTAGTGGAACGTCCAGCTTCCGTAGTAAAAGAATTGGTGGAAAATGCCATTGATGCGGGAGCCAGTGCGGTAACGATAGAAATTAAAGAAGGAGGTACGAAGCTGATTCGAATCACAGATAATGGTTCTGGAATCGAAAAAAGTCAGGTACCGCTGGCTTTTTTGCGTCATGCGACCAGTAAAATCACAAGTGTAGAGGATTTGCTGCGGATTTCTTCTCTTGGATTTCGTGGGGAGGCTTTGTCCAGTATTGCAGCTGTTTCTCGTGTGGAACTGATCACGAAGACGAGAGATACCCTGCTGGGGATTCGATATTTGATTGAAGGCGGACAGGAAAAATCACTGGAAGAAATTGGTGCACCAGACGGTACTACCTTTTTGATTCGTGATTTGTTTTATAATACTCCGGCAAGAGCAAAATTTTTAAAGACACCAACCACAGAGGCAGGTTATATCTGTAACTATATCGAGCAGCTTGCCCTGTCTCATCCTCATATTTCTTTTAAATATATTCAGAACGGTCAGACAAAATTACATACCTCTGGAAATGACAATCAAAAAGAAGTGATTTATCAGATTTATGGCCGCGATATTACAAAAGAACTGATAGAAATCAAACATAAAGACGAAACCGGAAATCTGGAAATTACGGGATTTATTGGAAAACCGGTGATTTCCAGGGGGAATCGTAATTTTGAAAATTACTATGTCAATGGTCGTTACGTTAAAAGTAAGATTTTAATGAAGGCCATTGAAGATGCGTATCATACATTTATGATGCAGCACAAATATCCATTTACTTCTCTGTTCATTACGTTGCAGGGAGAAGATGTGGATATCAATGTGCATCCGACAAAAATGGAAGTTCGTTTTTCCAAGCAGGAATATATGTACCGTCAGGTATATCAGGCGGTACTGAATGGATTGACGCAAAAAGAACTGATTCCGGAAATCAGTCTGGATAAACAGCCGAAAAAAGAAGTGAAGGCAAAACCTGTGCAGGCACCGGAACCATTTGAATATAAGAGACGGTTGATGGAACAAAAAGCTGGAAGTTTTTTCGAAAAAGGAAAACAACAGACAATGGTGAAAGAAACTTCTTCTTATGGAGTTTCTTCGGTTAAGAAAATTGATTCGATGAAGCCTGTAGTTCAGCCTGTTAAGGCGACGAGTCCAAGTAATAAGGTTCCTGAAGAAAATTCGCAGAAAATACCAGAAAATATGATACTGAAGAATACATTTTGGGATGAGAAAAAAACAGTTCAGAAAGATGTTCAAGAAAAGCCGAGTATTCAGATAAACAATAAGGAACAGAATACAATTCCCAAAAAAGAGCAAGCTGCAGCAATAGAAGAAGTACCTGCAAAAGAAATAATAGAAACATCCGTTCAGGAAAAAGCAGTGAACGATGTTATTGTTGCGGAACAAGCTGAACAGATGGAATTATTTGATGGGAAACTTCTTTCTCAGGAAGCGAAAAAGCATCATAAAATCATCGGACAGGTCTTTGACACGTATTGGCTGATTCAGATGGAAGATAAATTATTTATCATCGATCAGCATGCAGCTCATGAAAAAGTGTTGTATGAACGCATAGTCAAAGAAATGAGAGAACGCAAGGTGACTTCACAGCTTCTGAGTCCGCCGCTGATTATTTCTTTGAATTTGCAGGAACAGGAAAAAATGAAAAAATATATGGAGGTGTTTGCTTCTCTTGGGTTCGAGATTGAATCTTTTGGGGGAAGGGAATACTCCATTCGAGCAGTTCCACAGAATTTATATGGATTGACGCGGGAAGATTTCTTTATCGAGATTTTGGACCATCTGGATGAAGAAGTGACTTCTAAAAATATTGAAATATTGTCAGACAAAATGGCGACGATGGCGTGTAAGGCGGCAGTAAAAGGAAATCAGCGGTTATCAGCAGCAGAAGCGATGGCATTGATTGATGAATTGTTGGAATTGGAGAATCCATACAACTGTCCGCATGGTCGCCCAACGATTGTTTCCATGACAAAGTATGAATTAGAAAAGAAATTCAAAAGAATTGTGTAGGTGTATGATGAAAAAGCCTTTGATTATATTAACAGGACCTACCGCAGTAGGAAAAACCCGTCTTTCGATTGCGTTGGCAAAGAAAGTAAATGGTGAGATTATTTCCGCAGATTCTATGCAGGTATATCGATACATGGATATAGGGTCCGCCAAAATTAAAAAAGAAGAAATGGATGGTGTACCGCATTTTCTGGTGGATTGCTTGAATCCGGACGAAGAATTTAATGTGGTACGTTTTCAGAAAATGGCGCAGGAAGCCATGGAAGATATTTATGCAAGAAATAAAATTCCGGTTTTGGTAGGAGGAACAGGGTTTTATATCCAGGCAGTCACTGGTGCCATTGACTTTACGGAACATGGAGAAGATGACAGTTATCGAAAAGAACTGGAACAATTTGCAAAAGAGCAAGGTCCAGAGGTACTGCATGGCATGCTAAGAGAAGTGGATCCTGCGTCAGCGGATGCCATTCATGCAAACAATGTAAAACGAGTGATTCGTGCATTGGAATATTACAAACAGACAGGAAAACCAATTTCTGCACACAATCAGGAGCAGAGGGAAAAAGAATCACCCTATAATTTGGCTTATTTTGTCCTGAATGATGAAAGAAGCAAACTGTATCAGCGCATTGACAAACGTATCGATGAAATGCTGGAAGAAGGTTTGATTGAAGAAGTGCAGAAATTAAAAGATATGGGTTATCACAAGGGAATGGTTTCTATGCAGGGATTGGGATATAAGGAAATCCTGTCCTATCTGGATGGAACCTGGAGTCTTGAGGAAGCTGTGTATGTTTTAAAACGAGATACTCGTCATTTTGCCAAAAGACAGATTACCTGGTTTAAAAGAGAAAAACAGGTAGAGTGGTTTAACAAACCAGATTATGATTATAATGAAGAAAAAATATTGGATGCCATGATGCATTCGTTAGAAGATAAAGGGATTTTGTAATACGAAATCGAGTTTAGAGATAAGAAGTTTCATTTATAAATAGAGGGAGAATATACATCATGAATAAAGAAGTAACAAAGCAGATGTATTCTGTCATGGGAATTGACAGTAAGGTATATGATTTTGCACAGGAAATTGCAGAAAGTCTGGAAGAACGTTTTGATGAAATTGATAAAGTGGCAGAATATAACCAGTTAAAAGTCGTACATGCCATGCAAAAATGCAGAGCAAGTGAAGCATGTCTTTATGCATCCAGCGGATATGGGTATAACGATGTAGGACGTGACACATTGGAAGAAATTTATGCAGAAACTTTTCATGCAGAAGCTGCACTGGTGCGTCCTCAGATTGCCTGCGGAACACATGCGTTGGCTGTGGCATTGTCCGGAAATCTTCGCCCGGGAGATGAACTGTTTTCTCCAGTGGGAAAACCATATGACACACTGGAAGAAGTAATCGGTATTCGTCCATCCAATGGCTCTCTGGCAGAATATGGTGTAACTTATCGTCAGGTAGATCTGCTTGAAGATGGAAGCTTTGACTTTGAAAATATCGCGAAAGCAATCAATGAAAAAACAAAACTGGTAACGATTCAGCGTTCCAAAGGCTATCAGACACGTCCAACCTTGTCTGTGGCAAGAATTGGTGAATTGATTTCTTTCATTAAAAATATCAAGCCAGATGTTATTTGTATGGTTGACAACTGCTACGGAGAATTTGTAGAAACCATAGAACCTACAGATGTGGGAGCAGATTTGATTGTTGGATCTCTGATCAAAAATCCAGGTGGCGGTTTAGCGCCAATCGGAGGCTATATCGTAGGAAAAAAAGAATATGTAGAAAATGCAGCCTATCGTTTGACTTCTCCTGGTCTTGGAAAAGAAGTAGGTGCAACACTTGGTGTAAACCAGGCATTTTATCAGGGATTCTTCCTTGCACCAACGGTTACAGCTGGTGCATTAAAAGGAGCTATCTTTGCGGCAAATATCTATGAAAAATTAGGGTTCGGTGTGGTGCCAAACAGCACAGAAAGCAGACACGACATCATTCAGGCAGTAACCTTCGGTACACCAGAAGGCGTTATCGCTTTCTGTAAAGGTATTCAGGCGGCAGCTCCAATCGACAGCTATGTGGATCCGGAACCATGGGCAATGCCAGGATATGACAGCGATGTTATCATGGCAGCTGGTGCGTTTGTACAGGGATCTTCTATTGAGCTGAGCGCAGATGGTCCAATCAAACCACCGTATGCGGTATATTTCCAGGGTGGTCTTACCTGGGAACATGCAAAATTTGGTATCATGATGAGTTTGCAGAAATTATATGAAAGAGGACTGGTACAGTTACCATGACAAAAATTGTAGTCATTGGGGGAGGAGCTTCTGGTCTGATGAGCGCGATACAGGCGGCAAGACAGGGGGCATCCGTTACCATTTTAGAGCATAACGACAAAATTGGTAAAAAAATATTGGCAACAGGAAATGGAAGATGTAATGTGACCAATCTGCATCAGGAATCCTCCTATTACCGTTGCTCAGATTCTCGATTTCCGTGGAAAATTATTTCACAGTTTCCAATGGAAGAAACTATACAGTTTTTTCAGGACTTGGGAATCGAAATGAAGGACAGAAATGGATGGGTATATCCATACAGTGA
>JAXJUX010000129.1:0-13109 GCA_036308845.1 Ruminococcus sp. | reverse complement strand
ATCGTATTGAGCGGCGTGGATTTCCTCGTTCCATTTGACGAAATGGCAGAAGCAATGCTTCGCGTAGGAAAAGGAATTCCATTTGAATTAAGAGAAACTGCGATTGGCGGATGTGCAGGCACACCAGCCGGATGCGCAGTGAAGTGTGGACTCTGCCAGTAACCAAACGTAAGTGACATTTTGACAATTGTGCCAGTAAATATATCGTAAGGGTCATTTTGACCCTTACGATGCACGGCCAGGAAACGAAGTGCGAAAAAATCCTAGATAAACGAAAGGATCCAAAATGCAAGAAAAAATAAAAACACGTACCGTAGACACAACTACATATATGGACGTTTTGAAAGAACTGGTGAATGAAGGACGAGAAGTTCCCCTATTAATTGCCGGGAACAGCATGTCTCCCTTCCTTATCGATAAGAGAGATACCATTTTGATCAGCCCGATCAAAGAACCTTTGCGTGTGGGTGATATGGCTTTCTTTCAGAGAGCGTCTGGCCAGTACGTGATGCATCGGATCCAATATATTCGAAAAAACAAAGAAACAGGAACAGAAGAATATTATTTTCTTGGCGATGCACAGTACCTTACGGAAGGGCCGATTCCACGGGAACAGATTTTTGGATTGATCACAAAAGTTTGCCGAAAAGATAAATGGATTGAGCCTGGAAACTTCTGGTGGGAATTTTTTCGAAGAATCTGGTTAAAAATTGTTCCATTTCGCCGCGTGATTCTTAGAAGTTATGCAATTATCGTTGGCAGATGTAAGAAAAAATGATATAATTTGTTGTATTAATGTTTTATGTAACAGAGAGAATTTACATCTACAAAGAAACAGAGATAGAACAAATGAATATGATCAATAAAATAGTCCAAAAAATCCGTGAAGGATATTTAAAAGAAATGTATAACGAACTCAAATGGATGTATCAGTATGCGAAAAAATATTGGACATCCATTTGTTTTTATATTGTGGCGGGAGTGTTTGGGATTGTGATGAGCCTCGGAAGCAGCATCATGACCCAAAAAGTGATTGACGCAATTACCGGCAAAGATACCGGCAGGATTGGCGTATTGGCAGGATTGATGATTGGATTGGCAGTGGGAAATATTATTGCCAATGCCTGTATCAGCAGAATTTCAGCTCGTATCAGTGTAGTCATTCAGAATGAACTGCAGGCGGATATTTACAAAAAAGTCATGAATACCGATTGGGAATCCTTGCATGAATTTCGAAGCGGTGATTTGTTGAATCGTTTGAACCACGATGCTTCTCAGGTAGCTTCCAGTATTATCAGCTGGATTCCAAGTATGATTACAAAATTATGTCAATTCGCAGGCGCATTGGCGATTATTTTGTATTACGATGCAACGATGGCAGTGATCGCATTGCTGAGCGCACCTGTTACTCTGGTGATGTCCCGTTATCTGATGAAGCGAATGCGAAGCTACAACAAAGAAATGCGGGAAATCAGCAGTGAACTGATGTCCTTCCAAAATGATTCCTTTCAGAATCTGCAGACGGTGAAAGCCTTTGGTCTGATGCAGCTGTTTCAAAAAAATCTGGAAGATATGCAGGAACATTACAAAGACAGGATGATGGATTACAACAAATTTTCTGTGTACACATCCTCATTTTTATCACTGGTTGGTCTGGTTGTTTCCTATATTAGCTTCGGTTGGAGTGCATATCGACTCTGGACGGGATATATTACCATCGGAACGATGATGATGTTTTTGCAGATGGCAAGTTCCTTAACTTCATCGTTTAATTCGTTGGTACAGTTGGTTCCTTCTGCCATCAGCGCAACCACCTGTGCGGGACGATTGATGGCAATTTCAGAATTGAAAAAAGAACAGATTCTGGAAAATGATAAAGCGGAAAAACTTTGGAAAATAGCAAAAAAAGGAATTCATGTACGGCTTCATCAGGTAGATGTAACCTACAAAGAAGGAAATCAGGTACTGAAAAACGGTGATTTCGAGGCAAAACAGGGAGAAATTGTAGCAATCATCGGGCCGTCCGGGGAAGGAAAAACCACCTTGATGCGTATTTTCCTGGGATTGATTTATCCGACAAAGGGTACGGCAGAACTGATTGGATATCATGGTGAGTCGTGTACCATATCGTCGGCGACCAGAAAATTTTTCGGCTATGTTCCTCAGGGAAATACCGTGTTTACCGGTACCATTGCAGAAAATATGCGCATGGTAAAAAAAGAAGCCACAGATGAGGAAATTATAGAGGCGTTAAAAATAGGATGCGCCTACGAATTCATAGAACAGCTTCCGCAGGGAATCCATAGCGTGATTGGCGAGCGTGGGATTGGATTTTCCGAAGGACAGGCGCAGCGAATTGCCATTGCGAGAGCCGTGCTTCGAGATGCACCGGTACTTCTGCTGGATGAAGCGACTTCTGCTTTGGATATGCAGATTGAAGAACAGGTACTCAAAAATATTATGAACAGTGGAAAAAATAAAACTTGCATCGTGACAACGCACCGACCAAGTGTATTGTCCATGAGCCACCATATTTACGAGATCAAAGATAATCATTTGATAAAGAAAAAATAACGGAGTGAGAAACGTATGAAGAAGCGTATTTGGAAAACAGTGCTTATCATTTCCATGATCGGATGCGTATGCTGCCTGGGATTTGTCGCATGGTATCTGTATCAGGATTATCTGGCACAAAAAGAATATGAAAAACTTCAGGAACAGATTGCATTGGAAGAAGAATTGAAGCAGCAGGAAGAAGAAAAAATTACATTGGAAGAGATAGAAAATCTGGAATTTACAGGAGAACGAGAAGGGGAAGAAGCAAAACTTCCGGAGGATATCTTCCTTGACTTGGAAAATCCGATAGATTTTGAGGAATTAACCGCTATCAACACAGATATCTATGCGTGGATACGCATACCAAATACAAAAATTGATTATCCGATCGCCCAAAGAGCTGGGGATGACGGTTTCTATTTGAAGCACGACATGTATCAACAGCCACGAATTGCAGGATGTATTTATACAGAAGACTGCAACAGCAAAGATTTTACCGATCCGAATACCGTCATTTATGGGCATAACATGAAAAATCTTACGATGTTCCAGAATCTGCATTTGTTTTCGGATGAGGAATTCTTCCAGGAAAATCCATATGTCTATATTTACACACCGGATCATGTACTGGTATACAAAATATTTGCGGCATATATTTATGATGACAGACATATTATGAATTCCTTTGATTTTTCTGATCCGGAGGTGTATGCTCAGTATCTGGAAGATATTTTTTCGGTGAGATCTATGGATAAACATCTTAGAGAAGACGTAGAAGTAACTTGTGAAGATAAAATTATTACATTGGCTACCTGCATTGGAGGGAAAACAGAATCCAGATATCTGGTACAGGCAGTATTAGTGAAGGATGAAACGAATGGATAAAGAAAAGAAAAAAATATCTGTATTTAAGGTATGTATGATTATGCTCTGTGTGTTATTTGTTTTGCTCGGAACAGTTGTGGGAGCATTTTTCTACATGAAGGTACAAGGAAAAAAAGCACTGCAGGAAGAAAAAGTTGAAGTTCCGGTTTCTGCACCGGAGGAAGTCGGTGTACAGATAGAGGAAGAAGGAAAATACGTGGTCTATCAGGGAACCCGTTATCGTTATAATGAAAATCTTATTAATATTCTTTGCATGGGAATCGATACGTCCCTGCAGGAATCAGACGAAGAAGGTATCATTGGACAAAATGGCCAGGCGGATGCGCTGGTTTTGGCGGTATTGGATTCTGCGACAGGAGAATTGCAGCTTGTCAATATATCCAGAGATTCCATGGTAGATGTGAATAAATATAACGTAAAAGGACAATATCTCGGTACGGAGAAAATGCAGATCTGTCTTTCTTTTGCGTACGGAGACGGTGCGGAGGGCAGCTGCCAAAATACGATAGAGTCTGTATCACGACTGATGTACGGTATGCCGATTCACGCATATGCGGCTATTGATTTTGAAAGTATTGCACTGTTAAATGATGCAGTTGGCGGTGTAACCGTAGAAGTCCTGGAAGACCTGACAAGGAAATACCCGGAACTTCAGGTAGGAGCTACTGTAACCTTACAGGGAGAACAGGCCCATTGTTATGTGAGATCCAGAAATATGGAGCTGCTGGAGTCTAACAATTTGCGAATGGCACGCCAGAAACAGTATTTGATGGCATTTTTAAAGAAGGCATTAGCGGCGACAAAAGAAGATATTAATGTGCCGTTGAATCTGTACAAAGTTGCTTCTGATTATATGGTGACAGATATCGGTCCTTCCGAGGTTACCTATTTGGCTACATTGGTGCTGGAACATGGTATTTCCGAAGGCGATTTGAAGTCCGTTCCGGGCGAAGTGGTCATGGGAGAGACGTATGCGGAATTTATTCCGGATAATGAAGGACTTTATGAATTGATTTTAGATGTTTTTTATGATAAAGTGGAAGAATAAGGAGGCGTATGATTATGAAGAAAAGAGTATTAGCTTTGGTATGTGCTATGACACTTATGTTGGGAAGTACAGTGACTGTATTTGCAAAAGATCCAATCATCAGTCCATCCGGAGTTCCAGATAACACAGAAACAACAGATAAAGCAGAAACAGCTCCAAAAACAGGAGAAGGCAATCTGTTGTTATACGGAATTGCTGGAGCGTTGGTATTAGCAGGAACAGCTGTTGTATCCAGAAAACAATTGGAAAATGCATAAAATTAACGGCAAGAGATTTTAATCTCTTGCCGTTTTTGTATTATTCTACAGTAACGGTTAATGTCTGCGGTGCGGATGAGACCCCATCCGTTGTGGAAACAACATAGGTTAATGTATAAGTTCCAGGTGTATTCACATCAAGTTCACCACGAATATCAATGCGGTGGAAAAGAGAATTGCCTTCGGAATCCTCCGCTTTTTCTACATAATTCAATGCCTGAAATTGAGAATTCTGGCTGATGGTTACTTCTTTTTGTGACAGTACGAGGATTGGACGGGAACTGTCAATCGTCAAATCTGCAGATACCGATGTGGTATCGTTATACAGATTGGTTACCGTGAAGATGTAATGTATGATCGAAGGGTTATTCTCATCAACGGTGTAAGAAATATCTACGGAATCTGTCAAATCATTGCCAAAACCATCGTCGGCAGAAAAAGAACCGTCGGATGGCATGTGTTCCAGAAGTTCAGACAGATTGTCTTCTTCCATATCAGGAAGTTCGGACGGTAAGGTAATAGAAGGTCCGGTATAGTTTTTTAAAATCAAAGGTCGTGTTGCGGAAATCTGCCCATCCGGAAGATCAGCCGTATATATGACTTCTTTTTCGGTCAGGGAGTCTCCGGTATTGATACGTGCAAAAATCTCGGCATCGTAAGTGCTGCCATCCGCTGCTGTGATGGAAACGCCTTCCAGAAGATCCAACTTAGAACTTCCGTCATAAGTCAGCGTGTCACTGTCAAATTGAATGTTATAAGAAGTTTTTGTATTGTCTGAGGATTCTGCTTCGACAGGAGTGCTTTCGGAAGGTTGGGCTGCATCAGAAGAAAGAAAATCGGGCAATTGATAATCAAATAAAAACAATGCTGCCAGATTGTAAACAGAGAAAATGATAATAATAAATTTGAAAAGCTTGGAACCAAATGTTGTCAGTTTTTTCATGAGCAACCTCCTTTACATATGCCGTTGGGAAACATTATACCATAGAGTGGTAAAAATATTAAGAAAAGGATGAAAAATTGCCCTATTGTTAGGGCATATCAACCTTTTTATTTCAAGCAAATTGTGATATGATATATAATTAAGAGAAGTATGAGTAAAAATAAGAGAATGTACAAGAGGAAGAACATGATAGATTTACATGTACATATATTGCCGGGGCTTGATGATGGAGCAGAAGATTTGTCAGAAGCACTGGAAATGGCAGAGTTGGCTTGTGAAAGCGGCGTAAAGCGTCTCGTCGCAACTCCGCACAGCAATCAGGAAGGTCGCTTTGAAAATTATTATACAGACAGTTTATGGCAGGTATATACCGAATTTTGTCGTGAAGTAAGAAAAGAAAGAATTCCCTTGCAAGTTGATTTGGGGATGGAGATTTTTACATCCGAGGACATGCAGCAGAAAGTTCTGCAGAGAAGATTGATCGGATTGAACAGCACACCTGTATATTTAGTGGAATTTCCATTCGAAGCGGAAGGGGAATGGATGGGGGAACAGCTTTCTTCCTTGCTGAAAATATATAAGAAGCCGTTAATCGCGCATCCGGAGCGATATGCCTGCGTACAGGAATTTCCCGAATTTGCGTATGAATGGCTGCAAATGGGATGCCTGACCCAGTTAAATCGAGGCAGTGCATTGGGACGCTTTGGGAAAAAAGCCCAGAGAGCAGCCGAAGATTTATTGGAAAATAATCTTGTGACCTGTATCGCGAGTGACGCACATGGTTCCTGTATACGTACTACGTATATGGAAGATATCTGGAATTATCTGGAACAAACATATGGGGAAGATACTGCATACAGATTGATGCAGGAAAATCCGCAAAACATATTGGAGAGAAGACCAATTCCGGCGCATGGAAATATGCCGGAGAGAAAGAGACGTTTTTTCTGGTAAGAGGAGAGAAGGTATGAAAAAAGTCCGCATGTTAAGTATCGTAATCTTTGTTGCTGCAGTGATTACATACGGTTTGCATAATTTGAATGAATGGAAGAACCGCGATTTTGGTTCCCCTGTGATTAAAGTAGATGGAAACTCCGTTACTGTTTCCTGTACAGCAGGCGAAGAAGCAATGCTGGAAGGTGTGACGGCAGAAGATAAAAAAGACGGAGATGTGTCTGATACACTGATGATAGAAACGATGAGCAATTTCATCGAAAAAGGAAGAAGAAATATTACGATTGCCGCATTTGATTCGGATAATCATGTGACAAAAGTTACCAGAGAAGTGGTATACAACGACTATCATTCTCCAAGATTTACATTATCAGAGCCTTTGCGTTTCCCGAAAAATACAACCACGATTCTTAGTGGTATGGGTGCAGAGGATGTATTGGATGGAACACTTACCTCCAATATCAAAACTTCGGGGGATTATTACGTAGAAGTAGATACGCCGGGAGAATACTCGATGGTATTTACCGTGACCAACAGTGCAGGGGATGTTTCGGAACTTCCCGCAACAGTAGAGATTTACGATCCGGCTGAAGAAGCGCTGAAACCTCAGATTATGCTTTCTGAATATATTGTATATACTTCTGTGGGAACTTCCATTAATCCATGGGATTATGTAGAACAGATCACAATAGGAACTTCAGAATATATTCGCGGTGGTGACAATGCGCTTACCAATGCAGAATATTCCCATATTTATGAAAGTGAAGTAACGATTTTAAATGAAGTGGATTATTCTGTGCCGGGCGTATACGAAATCACATATCGCTATAAAACACAGGATAGAGAACCTGGAAGTGTTCGGCTGATTGTTGTAGTCAGTGAATAGGGGGGAGTTTGTACATGAATAAAAAACCAGGAAGCAGTCGGATTGATATTACCAGTATCATCAAAGACGTAACAAAAGAATGGTGGGTGATATTGCTTCTGTCGATTTCCGTCAGCTTATTTGCTGATGTGTGGGTGAGTGCATCCTATACACCGGAATATACGGTAAGTTCTACCTTTGTAGTTACGTCCAATTCCATGAATTCGAACGTATATCAGAATCTGACATCCGCAAAAGAACTTGCGCAGAATTTTTCCACGATACTGCAGAGTACCGTATTGAAGAAAAAAGTGGCAGAAGAATTGGGAATGAGCAGCTTTGATGCACAGACATCGGTAAGCATCGTTCCGGAAACCAATCTGATGGAACTGAAAGTAATATCGAATTCGGCTATGAAATCGTATCGGATCATGAAATCCATTATGAACAATTACAATTCGGTATCCGATTATATTATCAGCAATGTAATCCTTGAAGTATTGCAGCAGCCAACCATTCCGATGGCACCATCCAATCCCTTAAATACCAGTGGATTGAGAAGTAAATGTTTTCTTTTGACGGCAGCCCTGCTGTGCGGCATTCTGGCAGTACTTTCTTATATGAAAGATACGGTAAAAAATAAATACGAAGTAGAAGAAAAAATCGATGCAAAGCTTTTGGGAACGATTTACCATGAGAAAAAAGTAAAATCCGTATTTAATCTCAAAAAATCCAAAAGCGTTTCCATGCTGATTCAGAATCCATTGCTGAGCTTTGGATTTGTAGAAGCCAATAAAATGGCGGCAGCCCGTATTCGCAGCCAGATGCATAAGCGCGGAGACAAAGTACTTTTGATTACCAGCGTAACAGAAAATGAAGGAAAATCTACCGTGGCAGCAAACATTGCCATGGCACTGGCACAGGAAAACAAACGCGTGTTATTGATTGACTGTGACTTCCGTAAGCCTGCTCAATATAAGATTTTTGGCGCAAAAGGCAAACGCGTAGTGGATTTGCCTAAGGTTTTGTCTAACAAAGCAGAAAGCAAAGAACTGTTGTACCAGTACAAAAATACCAGTTTATACACGATTCTGAATAAACAGGCAAGTACGGAATTAGAAGAATTGTTAGAGTATGGTTCCTTGCAGAGAATTCTGGAATTTGCGAAAAAAAGAATGGACTATATTATCATGGATACCTCACCGGTGGCATTGGTTTCCGACACAGAAGAATTAGCGCAGCTTGCGGACTCTTCTGTTTTGGTGGTTCGTCGTGATACTGCTCTGGCAAAACATATTAACGATACGATTGACGCATTAAACAATGCCGGAAGTACTGTCATTGGATGTATATTTAACGATGCGATCGTGCGCGTAGAAGATCGTGTAACCCAGTATCGCTATGGTGGTCATTATGGACATTATGGATATGGAGGAAGATATGGAAAACGAGCAGATTAATATAGTGAACAATAAAGCCGCTTTGGATATTGCGATGATTCTGGATGATATGTGGCGGGGCTTGAAAAAGTTTTATTGGATTTTTCTGTTTCTGATCAGTATGGCTGCTACCGTATTTTTCGTAAAAGCCAAAATCCAATATGTTCCCACGTATCAGGCGTATGCTTCTTATGTAGTCAACACACAGAATGCATATGGATACAGTGAAACTTATTATAATAAGACGACAGCGGCACAGTTGGGAAAAACCTTCCCATATATTTTGACCAGCGGCGTGTTAAAACAGGTTGTGGCAGAAGAATTAGAGATGGATTCTGTACCGGCAGAGATCAGCGCAGAAGCGATGGAAGATACCGCTTTATTTACCATCTATGTAAAAGCAAAAGATCCGCAGTTGGCATACGATGTACTCCAGTCTGTCATCAAAAATTATCCAACGGTTGCGCAATATATCATTGGGGATACCCAGTTGATTCTGATGGATGAAAGTGGTGTTCCGGAAAGCCCGATCAATGTGCCGAATCTGAAAAACAGCGCGATGAAAGGCGCAGCCCTTGGCTGCATGATTTGTGTGGGATTTCTGTTTTTGTATGCAATGACGAGAAATACCGTGCGAAAAGAAGATGACCTGAAAATGTTGCTGAGTGTACAGCTTTTGGGGAATGTTCCAAAAGTAACCTTCAAAAAACGAAGCAACAAAAAAAATCAGCTGGTTTTGATCGACCATAAGGACAGTTCCATTGTGTTGGGAGAAACCTTCCGTACGATTCGTACCCGTCTGACAAAAGAAGCAGACGACAATAACATCAAACAGATTATGTTTACCAGTGCGGTGGAAAGTGAAGGAAAATCCACAATTGCAGCAAACTATGCGATTTCCCTTGCGAAGAAGAGAAAACGAGTGGTTCTGGTGGACTGCGATATGAGAAATCCATCAGTATTGTCCGTGTTAGGTCTGGAGAAGCCGAAGAAAGGGATTTGCGATGTATTAAAAGGTGACTGCAGTGTGCAGGATGCCCTGATCAATTATGGAAATCTGTCATTGAAAGTTCTTCCGGGAATTGAAGTGGTGAACAATCCGACCAAATTCCTGAGTGGAAAATATATGAAGGGCTTTTTGGAAGAATTGTCCAAAGACGCAGACTATGTAATCGTGGATGCGCCTCCTTGTCTGGTGGTGTCCGATGCGAATGTCCTTGCCCGTCATGTAGAGGGCTGCGTATTTGTCGTTCGTCAGGATTACTGCAGAATTGAACGTATTGTGTCAGGTGTGGACAGTATTGCAGAAACCGGTATTCAGATGCTGGGATATGTGATTAACGGAACAGAAGCAGGTATTACGAAACATGGCTACAACTACGAATATGGTTATGGCTATGGTTACGGATATCGTAAAAATGGAGATAAACAGGAAAGTGGAAAATAATTTAAAAAACAATATACTGAAAAATAAATCTGTATTTATCAAAAGTCTTGCCCTGATTTTTTTGGACACGTTGATTATCATTGCCAGCATGGTGGGGGCTTTGTGGATCCGATTTGATTTTCGTTTCGGTGAAATTCCGCGAGAATTTTTTGAAAACGTATATGAGTATTTAGCTATCAATGTCATAAGTACCGTAATTATTTTTGGGATTTTCAAGTTATATACCAGTCTCTGGCGATTTGCCAGCGTGGAAGAATTAAAAAATGTATTGATTGCAGTGGTTGCATCAGCCGGTGTACAGATTTTTGGAATGCATATACTCAATCTGCGGATTCCAAGAAGTTATCCGTTTCTGTATCTGGTAATCCTGACCTGTCTGATTTTGATCAGCAGATTTTCCTATCGATTTGGAAGAATTGCCATGCACAATGTACAGGTGGAACGAGAAATGAGCCCCGTGAGAACCATGGTGATAGGTGCAGGGGCTGCAGGATATATGATCGTCCGTGAGATGAAAAACAGCAAGCATCTCAATCGAAAAATTCCTTGTATCATAGACGATGATTCTACTAAGATTGGAACCTATCTGCAGGGCATTCCCGTAATCGGAAAAAAGGAATCCATTCCTTATTATGCGAAAAAGTTTAAAATCGAGGAAATCGTAATCGCGATTCCAACATTACCTCGAAACAAACAGAAAGAACTGGTAGAGATTTGTCAGCTCACCGGTTGTAAAATTCTGATTCTTCCGGGAATCTACCAGTTGGTAAATGAAGAAGTAAGTGTTTCCATGCTGCGAAAAGTAGAAATCGAAGACTTGCTGGGACGAGATCCGATCTGCCTGGAAATGGACGAAATTATGGATTATGTACAGGACAAAACGGTATTGATCACTGGCGGCGGCGGTTCTATCGGAAGCGAAATCTGCCGACAGATTGCCATCCATAATCCAAAGCAAATGATTATTTTCGACATTTACGAAAATAATGCTTACGATATTCAGAATGAATTAAAACGAAAATATCCAAAATTGAATCTGCAGGTATTGATTGGTTCTGTAAGAAACAGAAAACGTGTGGACTCTATTTTCGAAACATACCATCCGGATCTGGTATTTCATGCGGCAGCACACAAACACGTGCCGTTGATGGAAGACAGCCCGAATGAAGCAATTAAGAACAACGTACTGGGAACTTGGGCAGTTGCCAGTGCAGCGGACCGATACGGTGCGAAAAAAATGGTACTGATCTCTACCGATAAAGCAGTACGCCCAACTAACGTGATGGGAGCTTCCAAACGCCTTTGTGAATTGATTATTCAGAGCTTTTCTCAGAAATCGGCTACTGAGTATGCGGCAGTCCGTTTTGGAAACGTGCTGGGAAGCAACGGAAGCGTCATTCCATTATTTAAAAAACAGATTCAGGAAGGTGGTCCGGTAACCGTAACCCATCCGGACATCATCCGTTATTTCATGACGATACCAGAAGCAGTCAACCTGGTATTGCAGTGCGGCGCTCTTGCAAAAGGAGGAGAAATCTTCATCCTTGATATGGGAGAGCCGGTAAAAATCTTAGATCTTGCAAAAAATATGATTCGCTTGTCCGGGTTTGAACCTGACAGAGACATTAAGATAGAATTTACAGGACTTCGTCCTGGTGAAAAATTATATGAAGAATTATTGATTGACGAGGAGAATCTGACAAAGACGTCTAACAACCGTATTTTCGTGGCACAGCCCGTAGAAGTGGATACAGAGTTAGTCGAAAGGAAAATCGATAAAATGATTGCGGAAGCATATGACGAAACAAAAGATATTCGTCAGCATATACAAGAACTGGTTCCGGAGTATGTAATTCGCAAGAATTGAATAGTTGACAGCAGAGAAAACTGCTGATGAGGAGGCGAAACACATGTGTGGTAATAAAAAGAAAAAAATTGTCATTATTACCAATCATTCCTACATGTTTTGGCAATTTCGAAGAGAACTGGTCGCGGAATTGCAAAAGGAAAATGAAGTAGTTTTGGGAATGCCTTTTGTAGGACACGAAGAAAACTTTACACAAATGGGTGTACGGTGTGTAGAGATTGGAATGGAGAGACGCAGCATCAATCCTTCCAGAGATCTGCAATTGATCAAAACATATTGGAAGTTGTTGAAATCGGAAAAACCGGATATCGTAATTACATATTCCATTAAACCTAACATATATGCAGGTTTGATCTGCAGTATTTTGAAAATTCCGTATTTTGCAAATGTACAGGGGCTTGGAACTGCGTTCCAGAAAAAAGGACTGGCATTTATCGCAACCATCCTTTACAAACTGGCATTTATCAAGGTGCAGAATGTATTTTTCGAAAATTCGGTGAATGCGAAAGAATTTCGCGCCAGACACATTATGAAAAAGGAAAAACAGACGGTTCTTTGTGGTGCCGGCATCAACACAGAACACTACAGCCTGGAACCATATCCATATCATGAACATGCGCATTTCCTGTATCTGGGACGCATCATGAAGGAAAAAGGAATCGATGAACTGTTTGCAGCAGTCAGACGACTGCATAAAGAAGGCTATGAATTTGTCCTGGACATGGTAGGATTTTTTGAAGATGAATATCAGGCTCAGGTAAAAGAACTGGAGAAACTGGGAATCGTAAAATTCTACGGCTTCCAGCCGGATACCAGACCATTCTATAAAAATGCGTCCTGCGTAGTCT
>JAXJUX010000128.1:0-1897 GCA_036308845.1 Ruminococcus sp. | reverse complement strand
GATCTGGATGCAGTCAGACAGCGAGAAGCTGGTAATCTTAAAGCACCAGTATCTCTGCTTGCCAAATGGATGCCTTCCTCAAATACTTCCAGTCATGAAACACGCAGATATGCGAAAATTCTGATGCAGGAGTTGAACATGAATGAGCGAACCTATCGAAAGATGCTCGCAAAACTTCGTGCCAACAGTTGTGTGACGGAGAAATATTTGTCCAATAAAAAGACAGAAAGCATCAATTACGAGGCTGTACCAGCAGGTGCAATGCTCAAGTATCGTCAGGCGTTTCGTCGTAATGATCGGGAACATTTTGAAGATTATATCGCTGAAGTTTCCTGTGGGGAAAAGCATATCCATTGTGATACGTTATTTCCGTATGAATTGGTCAGACCGTATTTCCATATAGAAAAAGATTCTTATTGGAATTGTGGGAAAATCATCGATGCAAAAGGCATGGATGTTCTGGATGTTATGTGGGCGAATCGAAAACTGGAAGCTGCCAATCAAAACGCAATCAGCGTGATTGATACATCCGGTTCGATGTTTTGTCAGAATGGAGACGGACCGCTTCCGATTTTGCTTTCGATTTCATTGGGAATGTATTATGCAGAACGCTGCAAAGGTGTTTTTCATAATCATTTTATTACCTTTGAGTCCAATCCGCATCTGATGGAGATTCATGGAACTACACTGCGTGATAAGTTAAGTTATATCGCCACCGCACCATGGGGCGGAAGTACCAACCTGGAGGCAGTATTCGAATTGATTTTGCAAACTGCGGTAAATGCCGGTGCAAGTCAGGATGAAATGCCATCTGTTTTATATATTATTTCCGATATGGAATTTAATATGGCATGCAGAAATGGAAATAAAACCGTTTACGAAAACGCAAAAGAACTTTTTGAAGAGTTTGGTTATCAGATGCCTGCGGTAGTATTTCAAAATGTAAATAGCTGGCAGATGCAGACACCAGTGACGGCACATACCAAAGGAACTGCTTTGACAAGCGGAGCATCCACAGCAGCGTTTACACAAAAATTTGATGGAAATGTTACACCAATGAGTCACATGTTAAAAGTATTAAACAGCGAAAGATATAAGGAGGTACATGCATGACAATTTCATATAGCCAGAAAACGAGAGTTTCTCGCCGCGGCGAGAAGCTCTTTTTCTTTTGCTTACTTGTATGATATGCAAAAATCAGATAAAATGAGTGATAAGAACAAAAAGCGAGGAACATTGCCATGGCATATAACGAGCTGATTAAAAAATTTGATAAAATAAGAGAATATATGCGCCGGTTTTATGTGTACGGATTCTGGCATCGGGAACAATTTTCCATGAAAAGCGCCAGAAGCTATGACAATGAACGAAGACGTGTGGAAAGCTGGCTGAGAGAATACATATCGTTTCGTCAGGAGCTATCCGGAAAGGTTATTTTTTTGTCTGTGGACGGACGAAAGGTAACGAAAAATCCGCTGTATCAGGCGTTCAAAGCGAAAAGTTTTACAGCAAATGATATTACCATCCATTTCTATCTGATGGATATCCTTGTGGATGAAGAAGGGTTTACAATCAAAGAAATTTTACAGAAAATTACAGAAGAGTATTTTACGAAAATGGAACAGTTTCATGTAATGGACGAATCCACGCTGCGAAAGAAATTGAGAGAATATGAAAAAATTGGTCTGGTGGAATCTTACAAATCAGGAAAAAATCTGTTCTATCGAAGAACGAATACGAAAACCAATATGGAAACATGGATGGAAGCTCTGCAGTTTTACGCAGAAGCGTATCCGTTGGGCGTGGTTGGTTCCTTTTTACTAGACAAATTTCCGGAAACTTCATCACATTTTCGGTTCAAACATCATTTTTTGCTGCACGCAATAGACAGTGAAAT
>JAXJUX010000127.1:0-5097 GCA_036308845.1 Ruminococcus sp. | reverse complement strand
TTTTACCAAATTTTCCGTTTGTTTTGTCTACTAAAAGACCTACAACCGGGTCAGTTACACCGTCCCAAATTCTCATCATCATTGAGAAGGATCCAGCCATAACTGTACCAACTCCAACCCATCCACCTAAGTAGTATGCAAAACCTGAATATTGTCAGTTTGAAAAAAACGATTGTACACCTTTGAATATTGATGAACTTGCCATTAATGCCCAACAGCAGCTTCAAGATTTCAGGGACTCATTGCTCAGAGGTGATCGAGAGGGTGCATTGCAATCCTATAAACAAATGCTGATGGATTTACACATGTTTTCTTCCGACAACCTTTATATCTGCAAAAGACAGTTGCATATGGTCAATGATTATTTATTAATTCTTCTGCTTACCACCCATATCAACCCTGTGCAGACCTCAAGGATTTATCGTTTCCTTATCGAAAAGATTGAGCGTGTTTATAGCCATGATACTGCTACCCAAACCGCTTATGAGATATTTTTTAAATATTTTGCAGCTTGTCAAAATACTGCATTGCCTGAATATTCAAAAACAGTAAATGAAGTAATCAATTATATCCATGCGCATCTAGAAGAACCGTTAAATCTGTCCGGCATAGCAAAGTATATGAACAAAAATGCGTCTGCCCTTTCTTCTTCTTTCAAGCAGAACACGGGCATAACCATCACCGATTACATTCATCAGGCGCGCATTAACAAAGCGGTTCAGTATTTCAACACAACGAAAATGACTGTGTCGGAAGCTGCACTAGCTGTTGGTTTTCAGGATTTTGCATATTTTTCACGATTGTTCCGAAAACAGATGGGATGCAGCCCAAAAGAATATAGAAATGCACATTTGAACACATAAGAAGTAGTAAAAAATAGCAAAAAAATACCGCCTGGAGGGTCTCGCAAATCAAAAAATTTGCATAGACCCCCGGCGACTTTAAACTAATTCGATTTATGTCCTATCCATGAGATATTTCCCATATTAACATCAAGTCCAATGTTACACCATCACCAACAAAAGACTCACAATCAACACAATACTGATCACAATCGAAATAGAGTTAACTGCACTTGAAAGTCCCACATCACCATCCATATCTTTTGTAAATGCAGGTGCCGCAGAAGCAATCGGACTAAACGCCAAAATTACCAGTGCCCGACGAATTTCCAATGAAAACGGCAATACAAAATAGAACACACATGCAAAAACTGCTGCCAGGCTGTATCGAACTACCAGTATTTTTACAATATCTTTCACCTGATCTCTGCTTCCATTCAGTTTAAATCCCACACCGATCATCAGCATCGCCACAAACGCATTGGCATTTCCGATAATTTCCGCCAAAGAAACAATTGGTGTCGGCGTTGCTATGTGAAGCAGATTCATCGTAATCATAATAATATAACAATCAAACGGAATGGATTTGATCAGCGCCTTCCCAATCTTTTTCACGGAAAATCCGCTGTTGTCTTTGACCATGGATGCCACACTGTACGCACCACCCAGACAAATACAGGCATTCCCCGTATCAAATAAACTTGTCACTACAACACCCATTGGACCAAGAAAACTCTGCACAAACGGCAGCGTAAAGTTTCCGATATTATAACCAGCGGTATTCAAAAGTCCAAATGCCTGCTGCGCTTTGCCGTTTTTCAGATTCATCACATACCCGGATGCCATGTAAATAAGACCGCCGCCCAATCCAAGCGCCGCAATTGCAAGCATGGAAATATCGATTTCCTTACCCGAAAAACTGGATATAATGGCCGCCGGCAACGTGATTTTCAAGGTAATCTTGGCCAGTACACCAAAATCTTCCTCCTTGAAAAATCCGACTTTCCGAAGCACATATCCCAAAACAATAATTGCTACAAAACATCCTGCTCGTGTTAAAACTTCAAGCATCTTACGTATTCTCCTTTGCTAAATATTGCAACATTTTTAATGCTTATTGTCTATATCTTATACACTTTTTCACGTGTAAAGCAAGTAGTTATTCACATTTTTAAACAATACAGCATACGTATGATCACATATTTTCCGAAATGACCTTTTATCTGTATTCCACTTTTTAAAGTTTATACTTTTTTTAGAATTGCATTTCAAAAAATGCAATTTTCGACAGCAAACAAATAGACAGCCACACCTGCCCTGATTATAATATGGGGTCGAGGAGGAGATATGTTATGAAACCAATGTTATTTACTACGCTAAAGACTTATTCAAAAGAACAGTTTCTGAAAGATTTGATTGCCGGTATTATTGTTGCGATCATCGCACTGCCGCTTTCCATCGCCCTTGCCCTTGCGTCTGGAGTAGGACCTGAGCAGGGTATTTACACAGCTATCGTGGCAGGATTTGTAATTTCCATGTTTGGTGGAAGTCATGTACAGATTGCAGGTCCAACTGCCGCATTTGCAACGATTGTTGCAGGTATTGTTGCCGAAAACGGAATGGACGGACTCGTGATGGCGACCATTCTTGCAGGTATTATCCTTGTTATTATGGGATTTTGCCATTTTGGCTCATTGATCAAGTTTATTCCATTTACCATTACTACCGGATTTACGGCGGGTATTGCAGTAACTATTGTTATCGGTCAGTTAAAAGACTTTTTTGGCGTTACTTATCCGGAAGGAATGCCAACCATCGAAACCGTAGAAAAAATCGAAGCATTTGTTGCAGGAATCGATACCTTCCAGATAGATGCTCTGCTCGTGGGAATTGTTTCACTGGCTGTTTTAATTATCATGCCAAAGATTTCCGAGAAAATTCCAGGTTCTCTCGTTGCTGTTATCGTGGGAATCGTAATGGTAAAAGTTCTTCCATTAAAGGTGAATACAATCGGCGATCTCTACACGATCAGCAACAGTATTCCAACCTTACATATTCCAAAATTCAGTTTTGAAATGGTTCGTGTGGCTCTGCCAAATGCATTTACAATTGCTGTGCTTGCAGCCATCGAATCTCTTCTCTCTTGTGTAGTTGCCGACGGTATGATTGGTGAAAAACACCGTTCCAACATGGAACTGACAGCGCAGGGATTAGGAAATATTGCATCTGCTCTGTTTGGCGGAATTCCTGCTACCGGAGCTATCGCAAGAACTGCCGCCAATGTCAAAAATGGTGGACGCACACCAGTTGCAGGCATGATTCACGCTGCGGTATTATTTTTGATTCTCGTCATTTTGATGCCATACGCCGGCTGGATTCCAATGCCAACAATCGCAGCAATTTTATTTATGGTTGCTTACAACATGTGTCAGTGGAGAACTTTCGTACACCTTGTAAAAACAGCACCAAAAAGTGATATTGCCGTTTTGGTTATCACTTTCGTACTGACTGTAGCATTCGATCTGGTTGTTGCTATTGAAATCGGTATGCTTCTGGCTTGTCTGCTGTTTATGAAACGAATGAGTGATGAGACAGAATTGAAAGGATGGCGCTATATCGAACAGCTTTCCGAGAAAGAACGTGCAGCTGATGCTGCTACCCTTCGTAAAGTTCCTGCACACATCCGTGTTTATGAACTTTCCGGCCCACTGTTTTTCGGTGCAGCCGACATCATCGAACGCATCACTGTAAAAGATGTAACAAAATGTCTGATTCTTCGTATGCGAGCTGTTCCATCCATTGATATTACAGCCATGAATACATTGATTGCCCTTCAGAAAAGATGTGCAAAAAAAGGAATCACTCTGGTTCTCTCTCATGTCAATGAACAGCCAATGCGTGCAATGAAAAAAGCGGGATTTGTCCAAATGATCGGCAAAGAAAACATCTGTCCAAATATTGATGCTGCCATTGCACATGCAGAACGCATTACAAAACAATAAATGATTTCCAATCATCATAACAGCCCGGTGCAAACAACAATTGCATCGGGCTGCTTTTTATTTCCATTTCATCTGTTTTTCTAATCGTTCTCTTATTTTTTCGATAAACTCCTGCGGTTCCACCACCCGCAAGGATGGGCCAAACCCCAGAATCTGTATCAACAATTCTGTTTCATCATTTCTATCATAATACAGCGTGATTTTGTATCGATTTTCTTCCAACTGCTCCGTTTCTTTTTCCAGATAAGAAAATTGCAGCATCGCTCTGCTAAGCGCATTTCTTTCATCCGTTAATTCCAGAATGACTTTTTTTGATGGTTTTGGCTCTATAGGTATCGTTTCGTCCATCTGAACTTCCACTGCATAACAGGATAAAATTCTTGCCATATTAACTTCCGTCACATCCCTGTAAGCGCCCTCCGTTGGAATGATTTTAAGACGAAACTTATCATCCTTTGCGGAATATTCCAAATGCAAAGGTTTCCCTTTTACGATATGTTCCCGTCCAGTTCTTCCTACAAAATTTACCTGCAATCCCTTTTTTGTAGAAAAAGCTTCCAATACAATCCTGAAATTGGCAATATAGTTTTCGTTCTGATACGGATCACTATCCTGATAACGATCAAAATACACAAACATATCCGGAGTGAACAGCGGCTGTACATCTTCCAAACCTTTATTATCTGGTGCAAACAACTGGAGCTTCGTATCTAACAACAACGACTTCATCCAACGCTTCTGCAAAATTGTCAACGGCTGCGTAGGTACTTGTTTGATCGGTGTCTTGTAATCCTTTGTTACAAGCGGCCATTCTTCGCTTTTTAACGCATCTTCAATGACGAAAAAACTTTCTGAAAATGCATTCCTGCGAATGATTTCTGTCATCCGCTTTCCTGTCAGTTTCTTTTCCACAGCTTCCGTCAGAATCCCGGCTACACTCTGAAAATAACAATTATAAATTTCACTAAACAACATCCTTGTTACCTCCGTATAGCTCATACACCGTCTGCAAATCCTGATAAAATTTCTCTGTCACCTTTGGATTGCTGCATTCCAAACGCATGATTCTTCCGATAAATGTCCGAATCCATGGAATCATTTCCTTTGCATCATACACATCAATGGAAAACCGATAGCAATGTTCGTCAATTTTTTCAATCGTACCACTTCGTTTTTCCCGCTCTAGCCGCTGTATGATAAAATATTCGTACGAATCCACATAAATATCCATTTCCAGATGTTCCGTTCCCTCA
>JAXJUX010000126.1:0-4198 GCA_036308845.1 Ruminococcus sp. | reverse complement strand
TCAATTAGTCGCAGTTAGCACTTAGTTGAAGACGAACGGCCTGTCTTTGGAATTGCATATGAATCCTTCAATCCTCACGAAACAAATTGCGTCCGGTAGTTTTTGATGCGTGTTATACGTCTTTTTATATAAGTTACGTTTGCGAAAACAGATATTTTTGAAAAAACGTAAAACATATAGAAAACTCGGAGGCACAATTTGTTTCGTGAGGATAGTACAGCAGATAATTGCTATTGCTTTTCAATAACGTTGGGGAACAGCGAGTTCGAAAATCATCTTCTTAGATTGACTTTGGCGCGAAGGTGTTCCTGAGCGTCAATTTAGTCAATCTTAGAAGATAGTTGAGAAGGAGCGGCCTGTTATTGAAAAGCAATAGCAATTATCTGCGTCCCCCTCCGAATTACAAATAAGTATAAAACTTTTGTAAACTCCTCAATTTGTTTCGTTTCAGTTTATTTTTCCCCCATATGATTTGAACCAATAGTATGACAAGGAGAACAATATGGGCAGAGCGATTGGAATTGATTTGGGAACTACAAACAGTTGTGTGGCAGTTACGGAAAATGGGCAGCCAGTGATTATACCGAACAGTACAGGAGGAAGAACATCACCGAGCGTTGTTGCGTTTACAAAAAATGGAGAGCGTTTGGTTGGAGATATTGCAAAACGACAGATGGCGACAAATGCACAGAGAACAATTTCCTCTGTAAAGCGTCATATGGGAACCGAATGGTGTACACGTATTGATGGGAAAGACTATAAAGCGCAGACCATCAGTGCAATGGTATTGGCACAGTTGAAAAAAGATGCGGAAAGTTTTACCGGAGAAACCGTAACAGATGCGGTTATTACAGTTCCTGCTTATTTTAACGATGCGCAGAGACAGGCAACAAAGGATGCGGGAAAAATTGCAGGATTAAACGTGCTTCGAATCATTAACGAACCGACAAGTGCAGCACTTTCCTATGGACTAAATCATGCGGAACCTCAGAAAGTCATGGTATATGATCTGGGTGGCGGCACATTTGATGTGTCTGTGATTGAAATTGCAGATGGCGTTATCGAAGTATTGGCGACTGCAGGGGACAATCATCTGGGTGGAGACGATTTTGACCAGAGAATCGTAGAATGGATCATTAGAGAATTTAAAGCGCAGCACAGAGTAGATTTGTCAAAAGATATTACCGCATTATACCGTGTACAGGAAGCGGCGGAACAGGCGAAAAAAGAATTGTCTACTGCCGAAAGTACCAATATCAATCTGCCTTATCTGATGCAGGTGAGAGGGGAAGCGGTTCATCCGGATATCATGTTGACAAGAGGAAAATATCAGGAATTGGTAAGGGATTTGGTAGACAGGACGGCAGGACCCGTGCAGAATGCGCTGCGGGATGCAGGGATTTCTCCGTCTCAGTTGAGCCGTGTACTTCTGGTTGGTGGTTCTACCAGAATGCCAATCGTTCAGGAAAAAGTAAAAATGCTTACTGGAAAAGAGCCATCCCGAAACATTAATCCAGACGAATGTGTGGCTATGGGGGCAGCGATTTTGGCAAGTACGCTGACAGGAAATGCGATTGTGGCAGAAGGTGTTGGAAAGGATTTGTTGTTACTTGATGTAACTCCAATGAGTCTTTCCATTGAAACAGTTGGCGGTGTAGCTACAAAATTGATTGACAGAAATACAACATTGCCAACCAGATATTCCAAAGTATTTTCAACAGCAGCGCCATATCAGCGAGATGTGCAAATTAAGGTTCTGCAGGGCGAACGACCGATGGCGAGAGATAACAAAAAGATTGGAGATTTCCGTTTGAAAGGAATCCGAAAAGCGCCGGCTGGTGTGCCGCAGATTGAAGTTACTTTCGATATTGATGCAAATGGAATTTTGAAAGTGTCTGCAAAAGATTTGGATACGGGAAAAGAACAATCAATCACGATTACCGCAGATGACAGAATGTCAGATATGGAAATTGAACAGGCAATGAAAGATGCCGCAGAATATGCAGAACTCGATAATCTGCGCCGGGAAGCGCTGGATTTGTCTGGAGAAGCACACAGTGTACTTGCCAAAGCTGAGCAGGCGCTGAAACAGGCAGGCAAAGACATTGACAAAGCAGAAAAGAAACAGATAAAAGCGGATTGCAAAGAGATGCAAAAAGCATTATCTAAACTTCACGTGGATCATGTGACACAGGAAGAGGTCGTGCATTTGAGACAGGTGAAAGAAAAATTGGAAAGTTCCAGTGCTGGTATCAGAGAAAAATATGGAAACCAGTAATTGATTGGTAAAATTCATATGTGGTAGTAATAAAAAATGTAATATAAAAGAGGAGGACAAAATTGATGAATGAAGTACATCGTGGAATTGGTGAAAACACAGTATGATAAAGCAATGGCCATTTTGAAAGAAAATAATGAAAAACTGCATGAATTGTCTAAGTTCCTGTATGAAAATGAAACCATTACAGGGGATGAATTTATGAAGATTTTGAATAGTTAAATAAATTAGATAAAAATACCATCAATTGCAGTCATGCAGTTGGTGGTATTTTTTTCGAAATTATAGTATACTTCCTTATTAGATTGAACAAATGAAAAAGGAAGAAAAATTAAGAACAATGTGGAGATTTTATTACACAATAGGAAGAAACATAATCATATTGCCAAAGTTGATCGCGACGATGCGTGAAAAAGCAGCACAGCCTGAAATATATAACGAAGAAGATTGTTATGAATACGTGAGATATATTACGGATCTGATGCAAAAAACCGGGCATATCAAAACAGAATGTTACGGGATGGAAAATCTTCCGAAAGAAGGCGGATATATGATGTATCCGAATCATCAGGGGAAGTACGATGCATATGGAATTGTTTCAGCGCATGAAAAACCTTGTACTGTGGTTATGGACAAAGACAAATCCTATACGATTTTTATCAAAGAAATCATTGATATGCTGAGAGGAAAACGTATGGACATCCATGACGTCAGGCAGGCTTTTACGATTATTAAAGAAATTACACAGGAAGTCATGGAAGGCCGCAGGTATATATTGTTCCCGGAAGGCGGCTATGATAAGAAACAAAAAAATACATTGGGTGAATTTAAGGCAGGATGTTTCAAAATTCCGTTGAAATCCAAGGCGCCAATTGTACCGGTGGTGTTATATGACTCCTACAAAGCATTTAACAGCTGGCAGATTACCCCGGTAAAAACACAGGTGCATTTTCTGGAACCGATCTATTATGACGAATATAAAGACTTGAAAACCCAACAGATTGCAGAGCTGGTAAAAGCGCGTATCCAGGAAAAGCTGAACGAAATTTCGCTTGTTGACAAATACAAAAAATAAGTCATACAATAGACTTATGAAAGTTTGAAAGCAAAGCGAAGGTGCAAAAATGAATAAGTACACAAAACACATGAAACCCCACTGGTATTGTTATTTCCTTGGTCCGTTTTTTATGACTTTGGAGGCCTGTGGGGAATTTATTATCCCATTTATTAATGCGAACATTATCAATAAGGGGGCAGCTACAGGAGACATTTCGTATATTGTGGAAAACAGTTTTTACATGTTGCTGGTTGCTGCCAGTATGCTGATTACCGGTGTGCTCGGTGCATTTTTCTCTGTGCGCGGAGCTGCGAGGATGGCAGCCGGTGTGCGAAAAGAGGTTTTTGATAAGATTCAGACATTTTCTTTTTCTGATATTGACCGCTTCTCTACGGGTTCTTTGATTACCCGTGTCACGAATGACATCACACAGGTACAGACATTTACCCAATCACTGTTTCGTGGATTTTTCAGAAGTCCGATCATGCTGATTGGCGCCCTGATCATGTCCTTTAAGTTAAATCCGGATATTGCATGGGTGATTTTTATCGTAGTTCCATTTTTGGCATATGCTACATATATAATAAGAAAAATTTCTGCACCGCGTTATACGTTGATGCAGGAACAGTTGGATACCATGAATACGGGAATTGGGGAAGCCATTACCAATGAACGTGTCATCAAATCTTTCGTAAGAGAGGAACATGAAAAAAGCAAATTCAAAGTAATCAACAGTGCGCTGATGGAAAAAACGGTTTCGGCTATGAAAACATTGATTTTGATGCAGCCGGTTTATGCATTTTTTACCAATGTGACAACACTGGTGGTTGTGTGGATCGCAGGAAAACAGATCATGGTGGGCG
>JAXJUX010000125.1:0-6499 GCA_036308845.1 Ruminococcus sp. | reverse complement strand
TGCCCAGAAATATGCGTTTTTCACTTTTCGTCCAAAGAATCCTGCATAGCAGGATTCTTACCCTGTTTTCAATCAGACTTGCGAACTTGTTTCGCAATTACCTATTCGCTTTACTGCAAAAGAGATATGGTCTGCCATAGGGAATAATATGCTCCGGTCCACCTCGCCAAATTCTTTTTCTGCCTTGTCTAAAATCGCATTGGCAATTTCTAAATATTTCGGATTTATGTTTTGAATTAAAGTTTCTGCATCTTGCGATTCCTGCCCATTCTGAAGCGAATAAATATGGCAGTCTTCCGTAGGTGAAACATATTCACTCACTTTTTTGCCAAATCCGATTCCTTTGCCGAGAATCAGGTATTCTTTTGCCCCATCTTCTTCGATTGCTAACACGGCATTGTGATTGAGTGCTTTGGTAACACGGTACATATAATTCCCCTCCCCAGACCATTTTTATGTCTATTCGTAGATATCTACGGCATAAAGGTCTTCACCGGTTTTGATATTTCCGGTTTTTAATAATCTTATTTTTTCATTGTTCTTCAATTCTGTACAAAGAATTGGGGAAACAATGGAAGGTGCATGCTCTTTTACATAATCTAAATCTATTTTCATCAGGGCATCGCCTTTTTTGATTTTTGCACCCTCTTCAACGAAGACTTCAAATCCTTCGCCATTTAATTTCACGGTATCAATTCCAATATGAAGAAGCATTTCAATTCCATCTTCTGATTTTAAACCGATAGCATGTTTGGTAGGGAATACAAAGGAGACTTCTCCGTTTACCGGTGCGCATATTACGTTATTTAATGGTTCGATTACTGCACCATCTCCCATCATTTTCCCTGCAAATCCTTCATCCGGAGCAGTTGTAATATCTGCTGCAATACCATCAGCCGGACTTGCAATTACGATTGTTTTTACTACTTTAGTTCCTGTAGTTTCATTTTTTTCTTTAGAATCTGATTCTGCCACATCGAATCCGGTTTCTTCGTCCGGTGCGGTTTCCAGATATTCTTCCAGATTTGATTTAATGACTGCAACTTTTGGACCATAAATAATCTGAACGCCCTGACCTTTGTGAATAACGCCGGAGGCACCCGTTGATTTCAAAAGTGCATCATTGACTTTATTTGCTTCAAAAACATCACAACGTAAACGTGTTGCACAACAGTCTACGGTTGAAATGTTTTTCTTACCCCCAAGACCTGCACAGATCATTTGGGATAACTCATCATTATTTCCGGATTTTGTGTTACTGTTTGTACCATTTTTCTTTGCTTCCACATCTTTTCGTGTGTAAAGCTTTGTTTCTTCTCCATCATCACGTCCAGGAGTTTTAAAATCAAATTTCTTAATCAGGAATGAGAATAAGAAGTAATAAACAACAAAGTATCCAATTCCAACAATTACAATCCAAATCCAGCTGGTTTTCTTATTTCCCTGCAAAATACCAAACAGGAACATATCAATCAGACCACCGGAGAATGTCATACCTACACCTACACCGCAAATATGCATTAACATATATGCCAATCCGGCAAATATACAGTGAATCAGGTATAAAACAGGAGCTACAAATAAAAATGTAAACTCAAGTGGTTCCGTAATACCTGTCAGCATAGAGGTAAGGGCTGCTGATAATAAAAGTCCGCCAACTACTTTTTTCTTTTCCGGTTTTGCACAACGATACATAGCGAGTGCTGCTCCCGGAAGTCCAAAAATCATGAGTGGGAACTTTCCGGACATAAATCTGGTTGCAGATACAGCAAAGTGTTCTACGGTCGGATCAGAAAGCTGTGCAAAGAAGATATTCTGTGCACCTTCTATCACCTGTCCTGCAACTTCCAATGTTCCACCGACACCTGTCTGCCAGAATGGAAGATAAAATACATGATGCAGACCAAATGGAATCAGAAGTCGTTCCATAAAGCCATATACCCATGTTCCGGCATATCCGGATTTTAAAACAAGATTACCAACTGCGTAAATACCGCTCTGAATCGGTGGCCAGATATAAAACATGGCGATACCGACGATTACGTATACCAAGGTACAGATAATTGGTACAAATCTTGTTCCTCCAAAAAACGATAAGACCTGAGGTAATTCGATCTTATAGAATTTGTTGTGCAAGGCGGCTACGCCAAGTCCTACAATGATACCGCCGAATACACCCATTTGTAAAGAAGTAATACCTACTACGGATGTGGTAGCACCACTTAACATATTTTCTGTTCCGCCGTTCAATGAAATCATTGCACCAATAGAAGCATGCATGACGAAGAATGCAATTGCTGCAGCCAATGCGGCAACAGCCTTTTCATTTTTTGCCATACCAATTGCTACACCCATAGCAAAAATAATAGGAAGGTTACCAAATATGATATTTCCTGCATCGTTCATAATCAGGAAAAGGGCATTTGGAACAGTTCCAGGTCCCATAACATTTAATAAACCATAAGATTCCAGCATGGTTTCATTTGTAAAGGAACCACCGATGCCGAGCAGCAAACCTGCAACCGGCAGAAGCGCGATCGGAAGCATAAAAGATCTTCCGACCCTTTGCAGTACACTAAAAATTTTGTCTTTCATTTCTATACTCTCTCTTTCCCGGTATCTTATGCATTTTAGGTCTCTTTGATTAAAAAAAGGCATTAACATACATAAATACCGATTATTTATGTATAGTTAATGCCTGCTAATCAGTAACATACTATATACTATGTAGATAGTATAGCATCTATTTTTGTGTTTGTCCAGAGTTTTTTTTCGGCTTTTGCTTTTTGCGCCGAATCATAATAAGGCTGACAATAATCAGAATGATACCGGCTGCCATAAGAATGGTTTCCATTTGGCTTGATTTTTCTGCGATACAGTAAGTGCCTTCCAAATCATCGCTTGCTATTTGTAAATATCCGCCCTTTTGTGCCGCATCAAGTTCTTTCCATTTTCCGTCAACTTGCTTAAATACGCAGGCTTTTTCACCGGCAGTATTTAATAAGCGAAGTACAGGTGGATTGTCTGCATCTATTTTGATATTTTCCATGGAAATATCATAAATGGATGCGGTATCCTTTTTTATATTATCAGGGTACTTTTCTTCTGCTTTTTGCGCATGAAGGACAGATTCTTTTGTGAATTTCCCGTCAATATAGGCACATGGTTTGTTTATGCCGTTCTTATTTCCACTTATACTTGTTTCACGGCTTGCCAAAACTGTAATTTCATCTGTATATTCAGCCTCCAATACTACATTTCCGTGCATGGATTCATTTCCAACATCCTGCCATGAGCCATTATAACCTTCTCGTTTTGGAACTTGTGGCATGTTAAGTTTGGAAAGGCTTTCTCCATATGGAACCTCTTCTGAATCGATGCATTTTCCATCTACCATATAATATACGGTTAAATGCCTGTAATCTAACGGAAGATTTGCCATGGTAAGCAGTGTATCATATGTAATTGGTTCTGCGATACCGGTGTAGCTGATATTGTCAATGCCCGCCAAATCATCACAAACGTAATAATTTCCGATGATATGATCTGCCATAACGTAATCGTCTTCTTCCGTTCCGACTTGTCCTGCGATAGCACCACCTCTGCCAGATTCACAGGAAACATCAGACATGGCATAGCTGTCGCGCAGATTGGTAGCATATCCGGCGATTCCACCGACGTAGGCATTGCCGGAAAGACTGCATAAGGAAAAGCACTGTCTGATTCCTGCGGTCGCCTCACCGCTGATACCACCTACATAATCGCCTTCTGTACTCTTTGCACTGCCATATGCTTCACAACGATTGATAATACCAAGATACATATATCCATTGATGCAACCTGCACCATCCTTTTTGGCTGTAATGGTTCCATAATTTTTACAATCTGTAAGAATACATTTTGTAAGATAACGGTTGCCCAAGGATTTTTCTGTACTGCCTGCAGCATTCTCTTCCGGGTCCTCTTCGTCTAATGCCATAGAACCGGAGACACCGCCAACATTGATGTCACCTTCTACTTTTCCACGGTTGGTACAGCCGGCTACTTTTCCCTGCGTAGTGCTTTCAATATCTTCTTCTGAAATATCCTGATAAACATTATTCAGTGTAGGACTCTTTATTTCGTCCATACGCTCTAAAAACAGCATAAATACAGTGTTTAACTGGTCATTGACTTCTCGGAAATCCTGCGTTAATTTGTCAGAATTGTCTGACATATTTGCGCGGAGTGTAGTCATACTGCTTGAAATTCCCTGCAGGTCAGAATATAGTCCATTTACATTTCCCTGAAAGGCTGTGTCCATCTGATAAAATGTGATATCCTGTTGTGCATTTAGATAATCAGTAATTGCCTTTAACTGGGAACCTGCTTCAGATAATGCGTTTGTCATTGTCTGTGTATCATTACTGAGTGGACCGAAATCCACATTTTGTCCGGCGGTTACCATGTTCTGCTGTATGGATGATGTAGTTCCAAGCATAGAAGATGCATTATCCTGTGCAATTTCTACCTGCGTCTGTAATTCAGATATTTTATTTTGTAATTCTTCATTCGAGATTTCAGAAGAGTTTTCTTCTCCCTGAACTAAAGTATCTTCCTGCGAATCATGCTGTTCCTGATCCGGATCCGTTAACATATTTTGAATATCATTCATGATTGCATCAGAATTGTCAAGTGCATCGTCTGCCTGTGAAATATTTGCACTAAAATCTTTGGCATCATTTAGCTGACCATTGATATCCGGCAAGGGAGATCCAGCTGCTGCCTGACCGATGTTTGCAATTGTATCCTGTGCCGATTGTCCCATATTCTGGATATCATTTTGTACAGCTGACATTGCAGAAGTTGCTGCATTAATCTGTGTAACGATATTTGGAAAACGATCTGCTACATATTCAATTCGTCCTGCTACCTGTGCCAGAGATGCAACGTTTTTGTTTGCAAAATCAGTCATCTGTGTGCTGATTACCTGGCTTTTGGATAATGCGTTGTCTGCATATCCCTGTAATGTAGTACAATCTGCATTGAAGGCATTCTTTGTGTTATTCATATCCGTTAAAGTATTATCTATCTTATCATGCAGTCCCTGTACCGCATCCTCTAAAGAAGCAGTTTGATTAAGGCTAAGATAGGGTTCCATCTGTCCGACAATGCCGCCAATATCTTTTCGCCCATAAACAGTTCCTTTGTTGATACAGTTAGAAAGCATACCGGACTGACGTCCTGCGATTCCTCCGATATTATATCCGGTATGTTCGTAGCCAACGATGCCGGAATTTTCACAATTTATGACAATACCGACAGAATAGCCAACGATTCCTCCGGTATCTACACCGCTTTGTAATCTTTTATTGTCATTTTCACTGATTTCTTTTAACCAGTCCATTCTATCGTCTTCTACTACCCATGCATTGTCTGCGTTGATATTCGCACTGTTTTTACATCCTTCCAGACTTCCGAAATTCTGTCCTGCAATGCCTCCGGTATAATAATAACCGCTCACCTGTCCGCGCATAATGCAGTTGCGGATTGTTCCGGTTGCTTCATTGATACCAACGATTCCTCCGGTTTTATTTTTGCCGTTGACACTGCCTTCAAAAATGCAGTTATTGATAGTTCCGGCATTAGAACCGCAGATACTGCCGACACATTCTTTACTGTTTTTTGAGTCAATTACGCCCTGAACTGTCAAATTGTTGATTTCACTACCTATTGCAAGATAACGGAACAATCCGGTTACATAACCATCCCCTTCGTATTCAAAACCGGATATTGTATGTCCGTTTCCATTAAAAGTTCCGGAAAAAATTGGAATTTGAGAAAAATCCATTCCGCTTAAACTAATGTCTGTCTGTAAATCTATCACTTTTCCGACAGACCAGGAATCCGTGTTGCAATTTTTTGCGAAAGCAAGAAAATCGTCTTTTGAATTTATGGTAACGACTTCAGTAGCCGGTTGCATCTGTGTTTCAGAAGTGTTTTCATTTGTTTCTGATTGTTCTGTGGCAGTTAAAGTGCCTCCTGTCGCTGCCAACAGTAGGTGATTCGGGAAAAGACTGTTTATGACACATGCTGTTAAAAGTATCGCCGTTGTCTTTTTTACAAAAGATTTATTTGTCTTCATTTAACTCCGCCTCCACTTCTTCAATGGCTTTTGTTTCTGTTTCAGATATTGGTTCTATTTTTCCGGTTCGAAGAGAGAGATTGGCATCACCACGAATAATACCATGAACTTCTCCGATAACAAAACCGTCAATTTGTCCCTGTACCCTGCCATCGACGCGAATCAGACCGGATGTACTTGCCGTTTTGATAGGCATAGATACCGTAAAGGATGTTTTATCAATCACTTTTTCTCCCAAAAGAAGAATCTATGGCAAAATAAACATAACAATAATAATAGAAATAATGGTTCCTCGCCCTAAGCAGTCTCCGATACCACAAATAGCGGCATCCGAAGACATTCTTCCAATCAAAATACCGGCTAATGCCATCATGG
>JAXJUX010000124.1:0-2715 GCA_036308845.1 Ruminococcus sp. | reverse complement strand
TGAGCGTCAATTAGTCGCAGTTAGCACTTAGTTGAAGACGAACGGCCTGTCTTTGGAATGGTATATGAATACTTCCTTTTCTCCAAATTACAAATAAGCATACTTTACCGTATTTTTACGTTTGTTCGATACACACCCGCAAAGTATATGATTTCCGCAATCGCCGTTATACTCCATGAAAATACATATAGCAAATACAACGATGAAATCGTATGATAATGGGCAAAAATAGTATACACCCAAATAATTCGAAAGACGCAGGACCCCATAATTACAATAATTGTAGGAGCCAGACTCTTTCCTAATGCTCTGGATGCAGCAATTGTGCAATCCATAAACGCAGATACACAATAAGAAAATCCCATAATTGTCAGTCGATGCATTCCCGCCGGCAGACCGATTTTGATAATCGCAATCGCTTTCTTTTTATTTAAATGCATCTTGGACATACGGAGTGCATATTCATCCTTATTCCGAAACAACGCTGCCAAAATCAAAATTGCGGCAAGATATTGTGACACTGCACTTGCGATTGCAACTCCTGCTACATCCATTTTGCAGACGATTACAAGAAAAAGATTTAATACCAGATTCAATATGCCTGCCAGACTCAGATATTGCAATGGACGTTTGGTATCTCCAACAGCACTGAACACCGCATTTCCAAAATTGTACACCGCCATAGCCGGCATTCCCAGACAATAAATACGAATGTACAGAACTGCCCCATCCAATAATTCTTCTTTTGTTTTTAGGATACGCAGTATTCCACCAGAACATCCCATACCGACGAGCATCAATCCGATTCCCACAATCACACTAACGATCAATGCTGAATGCACGGTCTGGCTCAATCCCTCTTTATCCTTTGCACCATAATGAAGCGCCACAAGTACGTTAATTCCACTAGACACTCCGATCAAAAAACCGGTGAACATAGCGACCATTGTAGTGGTAGATCCAACAGAACCAAGTGCCGCTGAACCAGCAAACTGTCCCACCACCGCAATATCTGCCATATTAAACAGTACCTGTAGTAAATTGGATATAATTAAGGGAATACTAAATATTAAAATCTTTTTGACAAGCGAACCTTCTGTTAAATCCTGTAATTCTTGTTTCATCTTTTGTTCGTCTTCTTTCCTTTTTTTATATCTACTATACCCTAAAATTACATTTTTTCAATAACGGATATGCATTTATTTCTAGTACTGTTTATTCACTTACCAAAACAGAAACATAATCTCCACCAAGCGCATGTATTTCTTTCAGCGCTTTTTTCAACAATCCAGCAGTTTTTACCTGAAAACCAGCTTTTGAGGATACCACGATTCGATAAGTACCTTCTTTCATTTCTTCATAGAGTTCCTCTACAGTTTTCACCATTTTCATAAAATCTGTACGAATACATCCATATTGAACAGCCTGATGTGTGTCACTTCCACTGATCATAGGAATCCCAAGCAACTCTGCAAGTGTATGTGTCTTTTCTTCAAAATAGGATCTGTCTAAAGCCACATCTTTTCCATTTAGATCCAAGAAATGCAAACGTCGCAACTGTTCCAGTGGAAGTTCTGGGATATGACTCCCCTCACGAAATGGATGTGCCGCTCCAATAATCACCGGATACGCTTCAAACAAATCCATCAATTTGTCAAAAGGTAAAAATTTTTCTTTTTCTTTATATGAATCCAATTTTGCATTTAACTGCAAAATGGTTTCTGGCGTTCCAATCGTTAGAATATGCCCGCCTTCCAAAATATCTGTCTCCATTCCTGCAAAAATACGAAGCCCGTCTTTTGTGACAAGTGTATCTCCTTCTCGTTTACATTTTTTCATCAAATACTGATATACTTCAGCAAACTGTAAAGTATTAAAATGTTCTGTCAGACAAATAGCATCCAAACCAGCATGATGCGCTTCCTTCAAAAGCCAATCTGTATATTCTGTAGAAAACGGCAATTTTTTTGCCAATTTTCCATGGGTATGAAAATCAATAAACACGTATTTGTTCCTTTCTATACATATGACATGATCACTGCAACAATTGCCATCCAAAGGAAGGAAACTGCCAAAAACAACAGATCATCATACGTTATTTTCAAAGATGATAATTTTATTTTCTTTACTTCTTTATTTGTCGCTGCATAACGGTATCCTCTCATTTCCAATGCTTCTACCGTTGTACGGGAACGTTTTGCCGTATTCAACATCAAGGGATAGAAGGAATGCATGATAACTTTTACCTGATAAATGAGATATTTTACTTTCCCCATGAATGTATCACTTTCTGGTGCTTTTCCTCTCAAACGGTAAGATAACAACACATTCTGAAATTCTTCCATCAGCATCGGCAACATGCGATACGCATACGAAATCGAAAATGATAATTTCTCAGGACAGCCGAACCACATCAATCCATTGGACAACCTATCTGGATCCAGCCCGCAAAATACCGTAACAGATGCCAGAGAAACCGTAGCCACTTTCAAAGTCAATACAAGCAATGGTATGATTGTTTCTGCATTTCCACCAAAAAACAAAGATACAAAAAATAAATACCCTGATTGCGAAAACACGCCTAACAAAAACAGGAACAATACCAATCCTGCAACTTTTGCTAAAACAGTAGTCACTGCAACCAAGAGAAAACATCCTGCCAAAAAAATTACATTACTGGAAAACCAAGGTACCAGTCCAAAGAATAAGTACCAT
>JAXJUX010000123.1:0-18063 GCA_036308845.1 Ruminococcus sp. | reverse complement strand
CCGTGTAGGTGGTGGAGACTCCTTCGCATCTGGTCTGATTTATGGTCTGATGACAACAGGCGAAGCTGAAATCGCTGTTAACTACGGTGCAGCTCATGGTGCATTAGCTATGACAACAGCTGGTGATACAACAACAGCTAGAAAGAAAGAAGTAGAAGCTATCATGGGTGGAGCAGGAGCTCGTGTTCAGAGATAATTCGTGTGTTTTTTGGAAGCTTTCGGATGTATGTCCGAAAGCTTCTTTGCTTTTATATAATAAGTGTGTTAAAAAACACATATATCATGTAAAAGAAAATACATATTTCTGTAAATATTCCTTGACGTTCATTTTTTTCTTTGCTAGAATGATTGAGGTATCAGGGAGTAGTTCACATCCATAGGATGTTATGTATCACGTCATCACGCCAAACGGCCGGGATACATACTGAAAGAAGAACGAGACTTTTATCGCATATTTGTGATGCGGTAATGGTCTTTTTTTGTTCTATAAGAAAATAATGTCATGTACAATGAATATTTTCTTATAGAACAAAAAGAATGATACCAATGATTGAAAAATACGTGGAGGTATGAAATGGAAATTTTATTACAATTGGTGTTGCTTGTTGTAGGGTTCGTAATGCTGGTGAAAGGTGCGGACTGGTTCGTGGAAGGTGCTGCAGGTATTGCAGCTAAATTTGGGATTCCTCAGTTAGTAGTTGGTTTGACAATTGTTGCAATGGGAACCAGTGCTCCGGAAGCCGCAGTCAGTATCACTGCAGCACTAAAAGGAAGTGCAGATATTACGATTGGAAACGTTGTTGGAAGTAATATCATGAATATTCTGGTTATTTTGGGATTGACTGCAGTGATCATTGTGACTCCAGTTGCGAAATCTACAGTCAAAATTGAAATTCCTTACATGATTGCTATTACATTTTTACTGTTGGCACTTGGTATGTCAGGGAATCAGATCACTTTCTGGGAAGGCGTAATTCTTTGGGCAGCATTTTTAGTATATCTGGGATACTTGTTCTGGATGGCTACAAAAAACAAAGAAGAGGAAGAAGAAGAGGAAGAAAAGCCAGTATGGAAATTATTGGTTTTGACACTCGTTGGATTGGTTTTAGTAGTATGGGGAAGTGATGTTACCGTAGATGCTGCATCTGCAATTGCTTCTGCATTTGGAATGTCTGAACGTCTTATCGGTTTGACAATTGTTGCGTTTGGAACTTCTCTCCCTGAATTGTGTACCTCTGTATCTGCAGCGATGAAAGGAAAATCTGATATCGCAATTGGTAACATCGTAGGAAGTAATATTTTTAATATTCTGTTTGTGGTAGGAACGACAGCGTTGATCACCCCTGTTACCTTTCAGGCAAACTTTGTAATTGATACACTGATCGCAGCAGCAGCGGCAATTTTACTCTGGTTATGTGTGTTTAGAAAACAGCGTTTGAACCGTACAGGTGGAATCATTATGTTGATTTCCTATGCCGCATATTTTGTTTATTTAATGAAATAAGAATTTGTTCGGGATGGTTTCGTAAGGGGCCATCCCTGTTTTCTTTTTTATGAAGCTTGTGAATAAAATAAGAAGTTGCTATAATAGTACTGCTTGAAAGAAAATACATACAAAGAGGTAAATTTATGGGAGAAAAATTAAAAAAACTGACGGCATATTACAAGCCATATATGAAATTATTCTGGGCGGATATGTTCTTTGCCATGTTGGGGGCGGCAATGACATTGATCATACCGTTGATCGTGCGTTATATTACGGGTACGGTCATTGAACAGCCACTTGAAGAAGCTTCCAAAATGATCATCCGTCTGGGAATTCTTATGATCGTAATGGTAGCTGTAGAAGGATTTTGTAACTATTTTATTACCTATTATGGACACGTCATGGGTGCAAGAATGGAACATGATATGCGAAATGAAATTTTTGGGCATTACCAGAAATTATCATTTGCATTTTATGATAATCAGAAAGTAGGTCATTTGCTTTCACGAATCACCAGCGATTTGTTTGATATTACGGAACTCCTTCATCATGGACCGGAAGATGTGGTGATTTCTTCCATCAAATTAATTGGTGCGTTTATTATTTTGGTTACAGTAAACCTGAAACTGGCACTGGTGGCAATCGCAATTGTATTGCTCATGTTGGTGTATGCTGTGATCATGAATAAAAAAATGAAAAAGGCATTCAAAGAAAACAGAGCCAGAATCGCAGATATTAACAGTCAGATTGAAGACAGTTTATCGGGAATCCGTGTTGTAAAATCATTCAGTAATGAAGAAACGGAAATGGGAAAATTCCGTGTGGGTAACAGCAGATTCTTACAGTCTAAGAGCCGTACATACAAATATATGGGTGCTTACCATACAGGAATGAACGTATTTTCCACACTGATCACCGTAGGTTCTTTGATTATGGGTGCATATTTGATGACAATTGGAGAATTGGCAACGGCGGATCTGGTCACATTCCTGCTGTATATCAACAATTTCATCGAGCCTGTAAAGAAACTGGTAAACTTCACGGAACAGTTCCAGAATGGTTATAGTGGTTATGAACGTTTTCTGGAAATTATGGAGATTGCACCGGATATTGCTGACAAAGAAAATGCGGTATCTATGGAAAATGCAAAAGGCGACATCAAATTCGAAGATGTAACTTTCCATTACAGCGAACACAACGAAAATGTACTGACACATGTAAACCTGGAAGTAAAACAGGGCGAATACGTGGCGTTGGTAGGAAGTAGCGGTGCCGGAAAGACAACACTTTGTTCTCTGATTCCAAGATTTTATGATGTAAGCAGCGGAAGTATCAAACTGGATGGAATGGATATCCGTGATATCAAGTTAAATGATCTGCGTAAGCAGATTGGAATTGTGCAGCAGGATGTATATCTGTTCGCTGGTACGGTTATGGAAAATATTCGCTATGGAAAGCCAAATGCTACCGACGAAGAAGTGATTCGGGCAGCAATGGCAGCAAATGCACATGAATTTATTATGGGGCTGCCGGAAGGATACGATACCGATATCGGGCAGCGAGGCGTAAAATTGTCCGGCGGACAAAAACAGAGATTATCCATTGCGCGTGTATTTTTGAAAAATCCTCCAGTGCTGATCTTTGATGAAGCCACATCTGCGCTTGATAATGAAAGTGAAAAAATTGTACAGAAATCGCTGGAACAATTGGCAAAAGACAGAACTACATTCGTGATTGCGCATCGTTTATCTACAATTCGAAATGCCGAAAGAATCCTGGTATTGACAGAGGATGGAATTGCAGAAGAAGGAACACACGAAAGTTTGATGAAACAGGGCGGAATTTATGCAGGATTGTATGAGATGCAGTTTTGTTGACATTCCAGTCATTCTTTCGTATAATACCTGATAAATCTTTCGCCAATGGAAGGTTTGCAGATTATTTTTATAATGAAATAAGGAAAAGAGGGAACCAGTTATGAAAAAATGGGAAGAAAATGTTCGTAAAGTAGTACCTTATGTGCCAGGCGAACAGCCAAAGGAACAGAACCTGATCAAATTAAATACCAACGAAAATCCATATCCGCCTTCACCAAAAGTATTTGAGGCACTGCAACATCTGGATGCGCATAAAATGCGGTTATATCCGGACCCAACGGTTCATACACTGGTAAAGGCAATTGCAGATTTTTACCATCTTAAGGAAGAACAGGTATTTGTTGGGGTGGGCTCCGATGATGTGCTGGCAATGATTTTTATGACATTTTTCAATTCCAAAAAGCCATTGCTGTTTCCGGATATTACCTATTCTTTCTATGATGTGTGGGCAGAAATGCTGCGTATTCCGTATGAAAGAATTCCGTTGAAAGAAGATTTTACAATCGATATCAATGATTATATGCAGGAAAACGGCGGAATTATTTTTGCCAATCCAAATGCTCCGACAGGAAATGTATTGAGTCTGGATGCGATAGAAACCATCGTAACATCCAATCCGGACGTGATTGTGGTTGTGGACGAAGCGTATGTGGACTTTGGCGGAGAAAGCGCGCTGCCATTGATAGAAACCTATGATAATCTTCTGGTTGTACAGACATTTTCCAAGTCCAGAAGTATGGCAGGTATGCGTATCGGATATGCGATGGGAAATCCTGAGCTGATTACATATTTGAATGCAGTGAAACATTCCTACAATTCTTATACGATGAATCAGCCATCGATTTTGCTCGGAACAGCAGCGATTGAAGATAAAGAATATTTTGAGGAAATGGTGAAAAAGGTCATTGACACTCGTGAATGGACGAAAGCTGAGTTGAAAAAACTTGGATTTTCCTTCCCGGATTCCAAAGCGAATTTCATTTTTGCGACACATGAAAGCTGTCCGGCAGAAGAATTGTTCCACGCCTTGCGAAAAGAAAAAATCATTGTTCGTTATTTTAAGAAACCACGCATTGATAATTATCTGCGTATCAGCATTGGAACGCAGGAGGAAATGGAAGCATTGATTGCATTTCTGAAAACGTATTTAGAATCAAGATAGGAGAGAACTATGGAAATACTTGTAACCTGGTTTACAACACATTTGGCACCTTATATTTCTGCGAAAGCAGTTGTTTTCATTATTTCTATGATGCCGATTCTGGAGCTTCGAGGCGGTCTTCTGGCGGCAAGCCTTTTAAAGATTCCGGAAATACAGGCCATTCCGATTTGTGTGATTGGAAATATTTTGCCGATTCCGTTTATTTTGTTATTTATCAAAAAAATCTTTCAGTTGATGAAAAAATACAATATTTTTCGTGGACTGGTAGAAAAGCTGGAATCCCGTGCAATGGGAAAAAGCGACAGTATTAAGAAATATGAATTCTGGGGTCTGGTACTTTTTGTTGGTATTCCACTTCCGGGAACAGGTGCCTGGACAGGGGCTTTGATCGCATCCCTGTTGGGAGTTGATATTAAAAAATCCTCTGTGGCGATTCTTTTGGGAATTGCGATTGCAACAGTGATCATGTACATTGTGTCTTATGGGTTATTAGGAAGTATTATAAGTTAACAGGATAAAAAATCTTCTCGTTTTGGATAAAAATGGGAAGATTTTTTACGTATACGGTATTTTGATGTTAAAAATTCAACACTATAGTGCGTTAATGCTATAACTTTTGACAAGAAAAAAGAATTTTCTTGACAAAAATTTCAGCAGATGTTATAGTGGAAACTAAAATGGCGCAGAATATAAACAATGATATTCACATGGGGGTCATTTTGAGGAAAAATACACAAGGAGGACTTTCATAATGAAAGGAAAAGTATCAAAATTGTTGGCACTTGCTCTGGCTGCAGTTATGACATTTAGTCTGGCAGCATGTGGCGGTAGCGACAGCAAAGAAAGCGGTTCCGCTAGCAGCAAAGATGGAATCAAAGATCTTTATACTTGGGAAACTTCCACTAGAGAAATGGAAGGCTTTTTCGTTCTGAACACAGAAAAAGCACAAGACTTAAACGTATTAACAAACGCTTACTCCGGACTTTTAGCTACAGATTCTAAAGGTCAGTTGATTCCAGATGTTGCTGAAAAATGGGAAACAACAGATGGTGGTAAAACATGGACATTTAACTTAAGAGAAGGTGTTAAATGGGTAGATGTTAACGGCGAAGTAAAAGCTGATTGTATTGCTCAGGACTGGATTACAGGTCTGGAATGGGTACTGAACTACCACAAAAATGGAACAAACAACACATCCATGCCAGTTGATATGATCGCTGGTGCTGCTGAATACCTGGAATATACAAAGAACTTGTCTGAAGATGAAGCAAAAGCTTTAGGAACAGACAAATTCCTGGAAATGGTTGGTATCGAAGCTCCGGATGATTACACACTCAAATATACATGTATCACAGAAAAACCATACTTTGATACATTATGTACATCTGCTGGTATGTATCCAGTATCTCAGGCTCTGATCGATGAACTGGGTGTTGACAACATGATCGGTATGAGCAACGAAACTATGTGGTACAACGGTGCTTATACAATTACATCTTATGTAAATGGTAACGAAAAAGTTCTGACAAAGAACCCTGAATATTGGGATAAAGATTGTTCTCTGTTTGATACAGTAACAATCAAAATCATCGATGATACAACAGTTGGTTATCAGTTATATGAAAACGGTGAAATTGACCATATCGATTTGTCCGAAGCTAACTTGAGAGATATCTATGAAAACGAAGATCATCCATTCCATGATCAGCTGGTAGAAAAACGTCCTAGAAAATACTCCTACCAGATTCACTTCAACTTCGACAAACGTCTGGAAGATGGATCAGCTGATGAAAACTGGAACAAAGCAGTTGCTAATGAAAACTTCCGTCTGTCCTGGTATTACGGACTTGACCTGATCAATTACTGGGCAAGAACAAACTATATCAACCCAGAAAAATGTGAAAACCTTGCATATACTATGAAAGGTCTGCTGTACTTCTCTGATGGTACAGATTATACAGATAAAGTTATCGAAGGTCTCGGCATCGAATCCAAAGAAGGCGCTTCTGACCGTGCAAATGCAGAAAAAGCAGCTGAATACAAAGCAGCAGCTATGGAAGAACTGGCAGCAGAAGGTGTAACATTCCCAGTACAGGTTGACTACTATATCGTAGCTGGTTCTCAGGGATCTCTTGACTCTGCTACAGTTTTGAAACAGATCTTCTCCGATTGCCTCGGTGATGATTTCGTTCAGTTGAACATCAAAACATATGTTGACTCCAAATCTAAAGAAGTTATCTCTCCAAGACTGCAGTCCTTTGATACAAACGGATGGGGTGCTGACTACGGTGATGTACAGAACTTCTTAGGACAGGAAACATACGGCGAAGATACAGCTTACTACTCCAAAAACTACTCTAACTGTAACGATGCAACAGATCCAGATTTGATTGCTGTTTACGAAGAGTTTACAAGACTGGTTAACGAAGCAGATGCTATCACAACAGATCTGGATGCCAGATATGAAGCTTATGCAGAAGCAGAAATTTATATGCTGCAGCATGCTTTGACAATTCCATTGAACTATGAAATCTCATGGCAGCTGACAAAAGTTAACGACTATACAAAATCTAACGCTATGTATGGTATCAACAACTACTTGTACAAAAACTGGGAAACATCTGTAGACGCCTATACTACAGACCAGTATGCAACTATTGAAGAAGAATTCAATAAATAATAATGGCTAAGTATACAATCAAGAGACTGTTACAATCCCTTGTAACAGTCCTGGTTGTTGCCACTATCGTATTTTTGCTTATGCGTATGCTGCCAACAGACAGTTACTTCTCAGAAGACCAGCTGTTGAAGCTTACGGAAGAGCAAAAAAATGATCAGTTGGAAGCAGCCGGATTATTAGATCCAGTTGGAGAACAGTTAGCACGTTTTTATGGGCAGATTTTCCGTGGTGACTTTGGTGAATCACGAAGAATTCAGACGGGCGTTCCTGTTCTTAAAGTTATCGGTTCCAAGTTCACTATTTCTATGAGACTGGGATGTACATCCCTTGTAATTGCACTTATTCTCGGTGTTCTGATGGGTATTGGTCAGACACTTCATAAAGACAGATTATTTGACCATATTGGTACGGGATTTACCGTATTTGTAAATGCCGTTCCGAGTCTGGTGTCGTACTCCCTGGTGTTGGTTTTTGGCTCGAAAATTTTAGGACTTCCTTCTTTATATTCCACACGATATGAGATGAAATCCAGTATTTTACCAATTACCTGTCTGGCATTGGCTTCCATTGCATCTTATGCATTGTGGACCAGACGTTACATGGTCGATGAATTAAATAAAGATTACATTCGTTTGGCTAAGATCAAGGGAATGTCTTCTAAAAATATTATGGTAAAACATGTTTTCAAAAACGCTTTCGTACCATTGGTACAGTATATTCCAGCGAACTTCCTATTAACGATTGGTGGTTCCCTTCTGGTTGAGCGTTTCTTCTCCGTACCGGGTATGGGTCCACTGCTTACAGATGCAATTTCCCGTTACGATGTAAATGTAGTACAGACATTGGCAATCATCTATGCCGGTCTTGGTGTACTGGGTGTATTCCTTGGTGACGTTATGATGATGTTGATTGACCCAAGAATTAGATTAACAGGCAAAGGAGAGACAAGATAATGAAAAAAAATAATGATGATCTTTTTCGTTTCGTGGAATACTCCGCTGAAAATGCCGAACGTACCGGTTATTCTAATTACTCCTACTGGCGGTGCGTATTTCAGAACTTTTTAAAGAAAAAATCAGCCGTAGTTATGGCTTGTGTTTTTCTCGCGTTGGTAGTATTTTCTTTTGTTGCTTTGGCAATTGGTAAATATGATTATGCTACATTAAGAACAGACAGTGCATTGGCATTCGTTGCACCAAACAGTGAGTTCTGGTTTGGTACAGATAACCTCGGACGTGACTATTGGTGTCAGGTATGGTATGCTACACAGACATCCATCAAACTGGCTTTGATTGTTGCTTTGGGTGAATGTGCAGTTGGTATTACCATTGGTTGTATCTGGGGATATGTACGTTCTCTGGACCGTCTTATTACAGAAATTTACAACATTATTTATAGTATTCCTACTATTTTGTATATGACATTGATTGCCCTTTTGGTAGGACAGAGTTTTACAGTTATGGCTGTTTCTCTGATTGCTTTCGGATGGCTTCGTATGGCAAGAAATGTTCGTAACCTGGTACTGATGTATCGTGACCGTGAATACAATCTGGCTTCCAGATGTCTTGGTACACCTGTATGGAGAGTTCTTGTAAAGAATATTTTCCCATATTTGATCAGTATCATTATTTTGAGACTTGCATTATCCATCCCTCAGACAATTGCTCTGGAGTCCACATTGTCTTACCTTGGACTGGGATTGGATGTCAATACTCCATCGCTGGGTATCCTTCTTAGAAATGCTCGTAACTATTTCTTAGATGAACCATATTTGTTAATCTTCCCAGCGGTTATTGTATCTTTGATTACGATTACATTCTACCTTGTTGGTAATGCATTTTCTGATGCAGCAGACCCAAGAAATCACGTATAAGAAATGGAGGACCAGTAATGGCAAAAGAACCAATTTTATCTGCTAAAGACGTGGAAATCCAGTTTAGCTTGCGTGGTAAAACACTGAATGCAATTCGTAAATGTTCTCTGGATTTATATGAAGGAGAAACACTTGCAATTGTAGGGGAATCAGGTTCTGGTAAATCCGTGTTTACCAAATCATTCCTGGGTATGCTGGATGCAAACGGTAGTGTAGTAGGTGGCTCTATCATGTATGACGGAGTTGACCTGGCAAAATATAAAACAGAAAAAGACTGGATGACCATTCGTGGTAAAAAAATCTCTATGGTTATGCAGGACCCGATGACTTCTTTGAACCCATTGAAGAAAATCGGTAAACAGATACAGGAAAGTATCGAATTGAATCAGGGAATTAAGGGTGCAGAAGCAAAAGCAAAAGCACTGGAAATGTTAAAGAAGGTAGGTATCCCTGATCCAGAACGTCGTTATAATCAGTATCCTCATGAGTTTTCTGGTGGTATGCGTCAGCGTGTAGTTATTGCAATTGCTGTAGCGTGTCATCCACAGATTCTGATTTGTGACGAGCCTACAACAGCTCTGGACGTAACTATTCAGGCACAGATTTTGAGTCTGATTCGTGAACTTCAGGAGGAATTGAAAATGACAGTTGTTTACATCACTCATGACTTGGGTGTTGTAGCAAACGTTGCTGACCGTGTTGCTGTAATGTACGCAGGACAGATTGTAGAACACGGAATGGTTGAGGAAATCTTCTATGATGCATGGCATCCATATACATGGGCATTGCTTTCTTCGCTTCCACAGCTTGGAGTAAAAGGTGAAGATTTGCCTACAATTGAAGGTACACCACCTAACCTCTTTAATGAAGTAAAAGGTGATGCATTTGCACCAAGAAACAAACAGGCACTTGCTATCGACTTTGAAGAAGAACCACCATTTTTCAAAATATCAGATACACATGCTGCTAAGACATGGTATCTGGATCCAAGAGCTCCAAAGATTGAGCAGCCAAAATCTATTCAGAAACTGCGTGAAAATATGAAGGGAAGAGGGTAATCTGAGATGTCACAGAAAGAAAAATTGATTGAAATTAAAGATTTGCAGATTTCCTTTGGTCACGGAAGAAAGAAATTTGTTGCTGTAGATCATGTAAATTTTGATATTTACAAAGGAGAAACATTCTCTCTGGTAGGAGAATCCGGTTCCGGTAAAACAACAATTGGACGTGCAATCACAAGAATCAACCCTGTATCTGCTGGTGAAATCCTTTTCAAAGGCAATAGAATCAGTGGTAAGATTTCCAAAGAACGCGACTTGGAAGTTATCAAAAAATGTCAGATGATCTTCCAGGACCCAATGGCTTCTCTGAATGAACGTGCAAAAGTTGAATATATTGTATCCGAAGGTTTGATCAACCATCATTTGTATCAGAATGAAGCTGATCTGAAAGAGAAAGTAGAAAGTGCACTTCGTGAAGTTGGTCTGCTTCCTGAATTTGCTTCCAGATTCCCTCATGAGTTTTCTGGTGGACAGAGACAGCGTATCGGTATTGCAAGAGCACTGATCATGGAACCTGAATTTGTTGTTGCAGATGAACCAATTTCTGCGCTGGACGTATCCATTCGTGCACAGGTACTGAACCTTTTGAACAATCTGAAAAAAGAAAGAGGACTGACATACCTGTTTATCGCACATGACCTTTCTGTTGTACGTTTTATCTCTGATAGAATTGCAGTTATCCATAAAGGTCGTATCGTAGAATTGGCAGAAGCAGAAGAATTATTCCTGCATCCTCTGCATCCATATACAAAAGCATTGTTATCCGCTGTTCCAATTCCAGATCCACAGTTGGAAAAACAGAAAAAACTGCTTGTATATGACCCATCTATGCATGATTATTCTGTAGATGGACCAGTTTGGGAAGAAATCACTCCTGGACACTTTATTTATGGTAATCAGAAAGAACTTGATGGCTATCGTAAAGAGATTGGTCTATAATATAAATAAGAGCCTGCCGGGAAAGCAGGCTCTTATTCATATAAAGAGAGTGATTCGTCTGATCATAATATCCGAAGGGATTTGACACAGTCGATTGTCTTCGGATGTTATGATACGAACAAATCCTGTGTGCGGATACAGGAATGTAAATATATCTGAAAAAATATGAAAGGAATGGGTAGTGATAATGATTGATAAAATTAAAAAAACATTCAAATCCTATATGATTCATCCACTGGTGTATCAAGTGATCACAAAGGCATCCATTGTAGTGGTTGTCGCACTTTTGTGGGATCGCTTTGTAAATGTGCAGGGACATTTGTCCATGGTAAGAGATGCCTATTTGGTGTTGGGATTGATCTTTTTTATGCTTTCCTGGTTCCAGTATTTGAGTCTGGATGGAATGTCGATTAAGCACTTATTTGCAACAAAAGATAAGAAGAAACCAAAACGAAAAGGAACATCCGATATCGCAGATTATGCGGACGAAAAAATCATTTCTTTTAGCGAACTGGAAGATGATGAAAGAACAGTAGTACGGTTGTTAGCAAATGTGATTACGGGGTTGATTTTTGTTGTAATATCATTGATTGCATTGATAATATTGTAAAAATGGAGGAGTGAAATTATGAAATTTACAAAAATGCACGGTATTGGAAATGATTACGTATATGTAAATTGTTTTCAGGAAACAGTAGAAAATCCAAGCGAATTGGCGATCAAAGTTAGTGAACGTCACTTTGGGATTGGTTCCGATGGATTGATTCTGATCAAACCATCCGATGTGGCTGATTTTGAAATGGATATGTACAATGCGGATGGTTCCCGCGGTATGATGTGTGGAAACGGTATTCGTTGTGTGGGAAAATATGTATATGATTACGGTCTGACAGACAAAACTTCTATCACAGTAAATACATTGAGCGGAATCAAATATCTGGATTTGACGGTTGTAGATGGAAAAGCGGTAGAGATTCGTGTGAATATGGGTGCGCCAATTCTGGAAACAAAGAAAATCCCAATGATTTGTGAAAAAGAACAGGCGATTGACGAACCAATCGTTGTAGGAGATCATACATATCGTATTACAGCGGTTTCCATGGGAAATCCTCATGCGGTAACATATATGGACGATGTCAAGAATCTTGATATTGAAGCAATTGGACCAAAGTTCGAACATCACACTTGCTTCCCAGAACGCGTAAATACAGAATTTGTCAGAGTGATTGATGACCAGACGGTAGAAATGCGTGTATGGGAAAGAGGTTCCGGAGAAACATGGGCATGTGGAACAGGTGCTTGTGCTGTTGCGGTTTCTTCTATATTAAACGGATTTACAAAAGATGAAGTGACAGTAAAATTGCTTGGTGGAGATTTGAAAATTTTCTGGGACAGAAAAGAAAATCTTGTGTACATGACAGGTCCTGCACAGGTTGTGTTTGATGGGGAATTGTATCTGTAAATTTCTAAAAATGGGGCGTCGCCCTAACTGATTTTCAGTTGGTGCGACGCCCCATTTTAAATATAAATTACAACAGCGGAATACCATTCGCAGCCGCAAGTTCCTGTACTTCTTTTGACCACAAGGAGCTATGTACTTCTCCGATATGTGCCTTTCTCAAATAGAACATACAAATACGGGACTGTCCGATACCACCACCGATAGTCAGTGGAAGTTCGTCGTTCAAAACTGCTTTCTGGAAGTCCAGTTCGGCTCTTTCTTCACATCCTGCAACTGCAAGCTGACGTTTCAAAGATTCTGCATCTACACGAATTCCCATAGAAGAAAGCTCCAGTGCGATATCCAGTAATGGATAGTAAACAATGATATCTCCATTCAGTTCCCAGTCATCGTAGTCTGGTGCACGTCCGTCATGTCTTTCTCCGGATGCAAGATATTTTCCAATCTGCATGATGAATACAGCACCTTTTTCTTTTGTGATAGCGTATTCACGTTCTTTAGGAGTCATTCCTGGATACATGTCCTCAAGTTCCTGAGAAGTAATAAAGAAGATTTCTTTTGGGAGAATTTCTTCAATGTAATCATACTGGATAGCCATGTATTTTTCTGTTTTCTTCAGCGCGGAATAAACAGTGCGTACTACAGATTTTAAAGTATCAATCGTACGTTCCTCTCTACTGATGATTTTTTCCCAGTCCCACTGGTCAACGTAAATAGAATGAATGTTGTCGGTGTCTTCATCGCGACGAATCGCAATCATATCTGTATATAAACCTTCGCCATGTACGAAACCATATTTTTTCAGTGCATAACGTTTCCATTTGGCAAGAGAATGGACGATTTCTGCATCCTGTCCTGGACGTTCTTTTAAATCAAAATGTACAGGGCGTTCTACTCCATTGAGGTTATCGTTCAGACCGGATTCTGGTGTTACAAATAATGGTGCAGATACACGAAGTAAATGTAAGCGGTCAGCTAATGTTTTCTGGAAAAAGTCTTTGACGGTTTTGATACCAATCTGTGTGTCGTGAAGATTCAACGCAGGCTGATAGTTTTCTGGAATAATAAATTGTTCCATATACAAGTTCCCTCACTCTCGTTTTATAATGATAATTATTCAGTATTTTTGAAAAATTCCCTATACCGAACAATTACGAACGTTATTATTATAGCAGAATTTTAACGAATTACAACTTTAAAATGAAAAAACTTACGATTTCAGATAGTTGTTGTAAGCCCATTCGAATTATGTTAGAGTTAAATTAGGAAAGAAGCGAGAGAAAAGAAAGGAGGAGAGGTATGAAAAAAGTGAAGATAAAATGTGATTTGTGTGAAGGTTTGATTGTGGACGGACGCTGCGTAGAATGTGGAATGTATTATCAGAAATATCAGGGAACTTATTATTTGAATGAACGCAGACCTGCTCATGATACGAACCAAGAAGCTTATGAGTCAAAATCTTACGAGAAAAGCATAGAAGAAAGACGTCGACAGGTAGAACAAAAACGGATGGAGCGGCTTCGCAGGGAGCAGGAACAACAAAGACAGGCTCAGGCGGGACAAACAAAGACCAGCCAGTATCAGACAAAGCAGAGTCAAACAAGACAAGCACAGTCGAGTCAGTACCAGTCAAGACAAACCCAGTCAAATCAGTACCGGACAAAGCAGAGTCAGACAAGACAAGCACAGTCAGGACAAGGTCAGTTAAGACAAACACAGTCGAGTCAGTATCAATCAAGACAGACGCAGACAGGAAGCAAGACATATAGTAGTCAGCAAAAATCTGCAGGCACCAATACATCCTCTGCTCGCGCGACTGGGACAGGAAAGAAAAATAATAAAATGGGGGCAATCATCTCCATTATTTTTATTATCATAGCTCTTGCTGGAGAAGTGTTAGAAACGGTTGATTTTTCTACCCATGAATCGACGATTGCTCCGGAAAGGGATTCTTATGATATCGTTTATGAATATGAAGACGAATTTGAATATGACGATGATTATGAGGACGAAAACTATGATATTTATCAATTCGTAACCAAGGAAATGCCGGAAGATGGAGAAGACTATGATATTTATCTGACAAATGGCAACTATGTAGTTGGACAGCAGATTCCGGAAGGAATTTACACGGCAATGATGCCGGCAGAACCGATGATGGCAGTTGCTGGTTCATGGTTTACTCTGGAAGATGAAGCTAATTTTATATCTAAGAGTTGGTGGATTGACGAAGGAGAAGAACAGAATGGATACTATGTTGTGGAAGATATCCGGTTATATGAAGGTGCGAAATTAGAAATTTTGGCATATGGAGAAGTTCTGTTTCATACAGAAAATGGACAATTGCAAACGATGCAGGAGCCAATAGCAAATCCAATGACGCAAGTTGTTAATCTGACGGATGAAACGCTGCTCGTGGGAGAAGATATAGAACCTGGAATGTATGATGCTATATGGGTATCCGGGAAGCTTACTTTGAATATTTCCAGGGCAGATGGTTACGAATATTGGTATGAACTTTTTAAAGAAGAAGATTACGAATGTACGAGTTTCTGCAATATTATGCTGCAGGAAGGGGATACCGTGACGTTAGAGACATATAGCGAAGAAGAAGGCTGCGTGCTTCTCTGTTCAAGCCCGGAAATATTTGAATCCACGGAACAATAAAAAGGTAGAGGTTAAAAGGTTTTTTGACCCTGGTATCCTATAAAATTATAGATACCTCTTTTCATTTTATATAATCAATGCTATACTGTTGCATACAACATGTAGATAAAAACGAAAGAAAAAAGACAATATATGGTAATAAGGAGTTACGATTATGGTATATATTATTAAGAAAGACGGAACAAAAGAAGAGTTCCAGGCAGAAAAGATTATTCGTGCGGTGAACAAATCCGCCAGCCGTGTCATGTATCAGTTTACAGACGATGAAATTGATTTCCTTTGTCAGTATGCGACCAAACAGGCTGAGAATATGGCGAGAAAGCGCAAAGACGGTATTTTGATTCAGGATATGCACAATATCGTAGAAGCTGCATTGGAACAGGTAAGTCCTGCGGTTGCAAAAAGCTACCGTGATTACCGCAATTACAAAGTAGATTTCATTCATATGATGGACGAAGTGTACACGAAAAGCCAGTCTATCCGTTATATCGGTGACAAGAGCAATGCCAATACAGACAGTGCGCTGGTAGCAACCAAAAGAAGTTTGATTTTCAATGAACTGAACAAAGAATTATACAGAAAATTCTTTATGAACCGCAACGAACGTCAGGCCTGCAAAGATGGATATATTTACATCCATGACCAGTCTGCTCGTCTCGACACCATGAACTGCTGTCTGTTTGATGTGGCATCCGTATTAAAAGGCGGATTTGAGATGGGAAATGTCTGGTATAACGAGCCAAAGACGCTGGACACCGCATTTGACGTTATGGGAGATATTATCCTGAGTACAGCCGCTCAGCAGTATGGTGGATTTACGGTTCCGGAAGTGGATAAGATTCTGGCTCCATACGCAGAAAAAAGTTACAACAAATATTACAGTGAATTCTTCAAATATACAGACCCATCCTGGCCAGGTCTGGAAGAACGTGCACAGAAATATGCATGGGAAAAAGTTTGCCGCGACTGTGATCAGGGATGGCAGGGAATCGAATACAAACTGAATACGGTAGGTTCTTCCCGAGGAGATTATCCATTCGTAACTGTTACACTGGGACTTGGAACCAGCAGATTTGAAAAAATGATTTCCATTTCTCTGTTGAATGTACACAGAGAAGGACAGGGAAAAGAAGGACACAAAAAACCAGTGTTATTCCCTAAAATCGTATTTTTGTATGACAAAGCAATCCACGAACCAGGATGTGAATGTGAAGACGTATTTGAAGCCGGCGTAGCCTGCTCTGCAAAAACGATGTATCCAGACTGGTTGTCCATGTGTGGAGAAGGGTATATTTCCAGCATGTATATCAAATACAAAAAAGTCATCAGTCCAATGGGATGCCGTGCATTTTTAAGCCCATGGTATGAAAGAGGCGGCATGGAACCGGCAGATGAGAACGATACACCGGTATTCGTAGGACGTTTCAATATTGGTGCGGTAAGTTTGCATTTGCCAATGATTCTGGCAAAATCCCGTTCTGAGAATGTTGATTTTTATGAAGTTCTTGATTTCTATCTGGAAATGATCCGCAGCCTGCACAAACGTACTTACGATTATCTGGGAGAAATGAGAGCATCTACAAACCCATTGGCATACTGCGAAGGCGGCTTCTATGGCGGACATTTGCAGCCACACGATAAGATCAGACCGTTGCTGAAACCAATGACAGCATCCTTCGGTATCACAGCCCTGAACGAGCTGCAGGAACTGTACAATGGAAAATCCATTGCAGAGGATGGAGAATTTGCTCTGGAAGTTCTCAAATATATTAACGACAAAATTGCTGAATACAAAAAAGAAGACGGTATTTTATATGCCATTTATGGAACGCCTGCAGAAAGTCTTTGTGGATTACAGGTAGAACAGTTTAGAAAACAGTTCGGTATCATTCGCGGCGTATCTGACAGACCATATGTAAGCAACAGTTTCCATTGCCATGTAAGTGAAGACATTACACCAATCCAGAAACAGGATTTGGAAGGAAGATTCTGGGAACTGTGTAATGGCGGAAAGATTCAGTACGTACGTTATCCAATCGATTACAATATCACAGCAATCAAAGCGCTGATTCGTCGTGCGATGGATTTGGGATATTATGAAGGCGTAAACCTTTCTCTGGCATACTGTGACGATTGCGGTCATCAGGAATTGGAAATGGACGTGTGTCCAAAATGCGGTTCCAGAAACCTGACCAAAATTGACCGTATGAATGGATATCTTTCTTATAGCCGTGTACATGGGGATACGCGTTTGAATGACGCAAAGATGGCTGAAATTGCAGATAGAAAGTCAATGTGATGATACAAGGGTCAAAAGGTCATGAAGTTCGAGAGCATGAAATACGGAGAAATCCTTGTATGATAAAGATTAAAAGGAAACAAAAACAGGTGGGAGTTTATCTTCCATCTGTTTTTAAAAATGGGGTTGGAACATGAAAGAAAATACAGTTGATATGACAAAAGGGGCGATTATGCCTCAATTGGTTCGCTTTGCGATACCGGTTCTTTTGGGGGCTTTGTTTCAAAGAGTTTATAATTTTGCAGATACCTATATTGTAGGAAAATATTTGGGTGATGAAGCCCTTGCAGCAGTTAGTATTGCCGGGTGTGGAAGCTACCTGCTGTTTGCTATCATGATGGGACTGACAACGGGGGTAAGTGTTGTTGTGTCTCAGTATTATGGTGCAGGAGAAGAAAAGAAAGTAAAAGAAACCTTTGCTACGTCCATTTATGTTATGATCGGATGTACCATAATCATGACACTGGCGGGCATATTTGGCGCGAAACCATTGTTGAAAATCATGCAGACATCGGATGAATTATTTCCATATGCACAGACCTATCTGGTCATTATGT
>JAXJUX010000122.1:0-6805 GCA_036308845.1 Ruminococcus sp. | reverse complement strand
CAAATCATTATCTGCATCCGTTCCTTTTACCACTGCTTCATATGCCCGATCATCGATGAAGCATGCGGAAATTGTCTGTGCATCTTCGATTACGTGATTGTTAGTTACAATCAACAATTCTTCGTCATTCTGTCCAATGATAATTCCAGATCCCTGGCTTTCTACTTCCTGCTGCTGTGTTCCGGAACTGCGTCCAAACATACTGAAATAGGACTGTACTTCCTGAACAGATTTGTTTGTGATTGCTACGATAGATGGCATAGCAGTTTCCACAATATCGGAAACGTCCAGAGATTGACTATCCACGGTTCCATTGGAAGTTGCGGTTGCAGTCTGTAAAGTTACCGGATCTACAGATGTTTCTTTGGTTGTTTGTGTCTGTGTACTTGCTGTGGACGCTGCCCCAGTCGTATGCACGACTCCTGTAAATACGCCACCTGCAACACTGCCAAATAACATACCGCTTAATACAATCGAAGTAATTTTCTTCGCAAGCTGATTTTTCTTTTTTCTCTTTTTTGGTTCCTGCGGCAATGGATAAAAGTTCTGTTCCCAATCACTATTTCTATATTCTGTCATAACAATCCTTCCTTTCTCTACACTTTTGTGTATGTATCTTTGGTTATTGTTTTGTTTCTTTATTTTTATGGCTTTATTATAGAAATGGTTTGTGGTGAATTTGTTATCAAAATATGTTTATTTTGTGAAGTCGTACACAATTACTACTGGACAAACTTTTCGTTTACTGGTATTTTTCTAGTAGTGCAATATTATATTTTTGTTTTCTGTTCACTTGGAAATTTCATTTATTTGTTAAAGAAAGGAACTATAATTACTATGGAAAAAATTACAAGTTTTACAATTGATCACATAAAATTACAGCCAGGAGTTTACATATCCCGCAAAGACCCTGTTGGAGATTCCGTCATTACAACGTTTGACCTTCGCATGACTTCTCCAAATGAAGAACCTGTGATGAACACAGCAGAAATGCATACGATTGAACATCTGGCAGCAACATATTTGCGTAACCACAAAGAATTTGGTCCTAAAATCATTTACTTCGGACCTATGGGATGCCGCACCGGTTTTTATCTTTTATTGGCTGGAGATTATGAATCCAAAGACATCGTGCCACTTATGACAGAAATGTTTGAATTTATTCGTGATTTCAAAGACGAGGTTCCTGGCGCATCCGCAAAAGACTGCGGAAATTATCTGGACATGAACCTGCCAATGGCTAACTATCTGGCAGATTGTTATTTGACAAATGTGCTGTATGATATTAAGGAAGATAGATTGGTGTATCCAGAATAAAACAAATAAAAAAGTCATGATGTTGAGGCATCTCACGACATCATGACTTTTTATTTTTCTAAAATATAGTTTTTATTTTCTTACCGCCTTCAAATACAAACTATCTTCCTCTGTGATTTCACGATGTACTTTACATGGATTTCCAAATGCAATAACTCCCGAAGGAATATCTTTTGTAACAACACTTCCAGCACCTATTACTGCACCATCTCCAATCGTCACACCTCCACACACAGTTACATTCGATGCAATCCAGACATCATTTCCAATCTTGATTGGTTTTCCGTATTCAAAGTCTTTAATTTCTCCATTCGCATCCGGCTTAATCTGACGTTCGTATGCAAGCAAAGAATGCATTCCCGTAGCAAGCGTGCAATTTGGACCAATAAAAACATTTTCACCAATAGAAACCCAACAACCACCGAGAATCGTCAGATATGAATTTGCGTAGAAATTCTTTCCTATTTTAACTTCTTTACCATGATCTACAATCAATGGCGGCTCAATCACAAAGTATCCTTCTCTCTGTTCTACTTGAAAAATCTCATTCAATAGTTTCGACCTTTTTTCTTCTTCATAAAGGTCAAGTCGATTATATTCAAGACAAAGCTGTCTTGTACGTGATACTTCCTGCCCGATTTCTTCATCTAAAGCATTATAAATCATGCCAAGATGCATACGCTCATATTCTGTCATAATACTACCTCTATTATTTTAATCCAGCGATAATTTCTGCTGGCATTTTTCTATTTTTGAAATAATATTCCCGGTCATGTTCTCCAACTTCTCTGAGTACTTTACATGGATTTCCCACTGCAACAACATTTGCCGGAATATCCTTTGTAACAACACTTCCTGCACCAATTACAGTGTTATCCCCAATCGTTACGCCAGGAACAATAATGGCACCTGCACCAATCCAACAGTTCTTTCCGATATGTACAGGAGCATTATACTGATATCCCTGTGCGCGAAGTTCTGCTAAAACAGGATGGCCGCCTGTTGCAACAATTACATTAGGTCCAAACATTGTATTATCACCAACATAAATGTGTGTATCATCAACCAGCGTTAAATTAAAATTAGCGTAAACATTTTTGCCGAAATGAACATGATGTCCACCCCAGTTTGAACGAAATGGTGGTTCAATATAACAGCCTTCACCAGCTTCTGCAAGAAGCTCAGGTAAAAGTTCCAGTCTTTTTTCAATCTCAGTTGGACGTGTCATATTATAATCATATAAACGATCCACATATCCAAACTGTTCCACTAAAATACTTTCGTCTGTTGGAAGATATAACTCTCCATTGTGCATTTTTTCTCTGATATTCATTTTCATTCCCTCCCAAATAATACAAATACCGTATAAATAATTGACACATATCTATAACATTTTTATAATTATATCGTAGTTATCAAGTTCTATAATATCGATTTTCAACAAAAAAATATAACAATCTTTCAAAACAGGGGGAATTATGGAAAAGAAAATGCTGATTATGAAAGTAAATGACGATTTATCAGAAAGTATTTATTATATTTCTGATACTTTGCGGGCATACATTGCGAAAAGTGCATTATCCTCATACCCTGACTACTCAGCATTTAATCATTGGCATGATGATATCGAATTTATGGTAATTCTGTCTGGAAAAATGAAATATAACATTAATGGTGAAATCATTACCCTGCATTCTGGGGAAGGACTCTTTGTAAATGCTAAGCAAATGCACTATGGTTTTTCAGATAATTACCACGAATGCATTTTTATTTGTGTGGTGCTCCATCCCATGATGCTGGGTGCTTCTCCTTATATTGAGGAGAAATTCATAAAACCTGTCATATCAGATACATCTGTTCCTTACTTTATCTTTCATGAATCCATACCATGGGAAAAAGAAGTCCTTAATCAGATTTGTGAAATCTATTATTATCGCGACCAGGAAATCGCAGAACTGAAAACCCAAAGTCTGTTTAATGACATATGGTGTAAATTATATCAAAATATGCTAAAAGCACAGCCAATTCATTCTCCTGCCCACCATCTGCAGAATTTGAAAGACATGATTACCTATATTCATGATAACTATTCACAAAAATTTTCACTACAGGATATTGCATCTGCAGGTTTGGTTGGTAAAACAACTTGTTATAATCTTTTTAAAACTTATACGCATAAAACACCACTGGAATATTTGATACATTACCGTATTCAAAGAAGTCTTCTTCTATTAAAAGATAAAAAGTTGTCTATCACACAGATAAGCTTTGAAGTGGGATTTTCCAGTGCCAGTTATTTTACAGAAACGTTCAAAAAAATCATGAAAATGACACCCAATCAATACCGAAAAAATTATACTTAACTCATATTTTATATGAGAAAGCTCTGTGCGAAGTAAAATTTGACACTGTTTGGAGTAGTTTTCTAGAATATAAAAAAACAGGATGTTATAATTCTATTTCTTAATGTTAAACATCCTGTTTCTCTCTAACTATCAAATTTATTATAGTACGATTCCGCCCTCATTAATCTCTTCAATCAAATAGCGGTTTTCTTCATTGTTTAAATCATAAATAACAAACTCAACCTGTGGCCAGTTTTTATAACATTGCTCAACAATATTTTTCATATTCATTGAACCATCTGCAGCAATTTCCAAACGCATCTCACAATCTGCGTTATGCAGATTTTTCGAACTTAACAATGCTACCTGTTCTGCCCCGTTTTCACGGAATAACTTTCCGATTTCTCGATACAGCTCAACAATATTGATTTTCATATATCACCTTATTTTAAAAAACGAGCCATAGCTTCTGGTGTGTACTCCGTAATTTCAATCTGTTCGCCATCCACATAGATTGTTGGTACGCTGCGAACTTTCAGTACATCTCTGGAATAAGCTACTGCTTCTTTTTCTTTTTCGGTATAAGTTCCATCCAGCAATACCTGACGATATTCTTCTTTGTCCATGCCAATACTTCCAGCCAGTTCTACCAGCACTTCCAAATCCCCGATGTCTTTTTCGTCAACAAAATATGCACGATACATAGCATCACTGTATGCATCATCAAAGCCTTTTTCCACTGCATAATGCAAACCTTCAAATGCCAGTCTTGTATAAGGACGTGGGCATACGTTTGGAGGGAATTTTGCATCTAATCCCATCATTTCGCATGGACCAAACAATTTTTTATATCTGCTCTTTCTTTCTTCATCATGACAGGTATCTACTCTTGGTGAAGGTTCACGTGTCAACTCAAATGGCTGTACTTTGATTTTGACCTGAATTCCTGTCTGGTCCATAGCCTGTTTCAATGCTTCTTTTGCAACGATGCAATATGGACACACATAATCCGTAACAAATAAAATTTCTTTCATTCTTATCATCCTCCCAATATATCATTATGCTCTCACTATTAGTTTTATTTTACCACGTACCTTTGGATTCGTCTATTTCCAAAATTGATTCACATACTCTTTTGCTTTATCCTCTTCAAGATTAAATTTTTCCTGAATTTTTATCCATGTATGTTCAATAGAAAATGAAACTTCCTGACAAGTTTCTACCAGAGCTTTAATCCCCTGTTCTAATCCCTGCTCTAAACCTTCTTTACGTCCATTTTCAATCATTTCACGAATTGCCTGACACATATCAATACCTCCTGACTCATTCCTATTTCGATTTTTTACTTCTTCCAATTCCCATGAATGTGCATACTGACATAGTAAATCATAAGCATCTTCTGCAAGATTCGCAAATTCATCCTCATGTTTTTTCAGATATGTAGATAAATCTTCCGGATTCGTCTCTTTCTGCAAAAAACCAAACACCCACTGCAAATCTGTACAAAAACGTTCGCAATGTTCGAATCTACGTACTTCTATAATCTGAATCGGATAATCAGCAATCAGATTGGAAACTTTCTCTGGGAAATCCGTCAGATCAAACATATCTTTTAAACATTTTGGTCCATCCCATGGCTTTTTTCCAAAATATAATACAATCGTAATAACAGGAATTAATCGATCTTTTTTAGAAAAACCGGAAAGAAATTCTGCCCCTTGTAAATCTTTTTTCTCTTTATGCTGTTTTGCGATTTTTCTCCATTGTGAATGATAATTACTGCAATCTCCACTCATCACTCTTACAGGCATTGCGTAATGAACTTCACTTTGATTTTCTATTGCCACTATGACAATTTTCATCCGCATTTTCACTTTGCGAACAATATCACGGCTTATTACTCGATAGTTCTTCTTTTCACCATTTCTTAATATTAAAGAATCACTACGATTTTTCTCTTGTATATCTTCCTCTTTGATTAACTGATTTCCTTCAAATATTGCTACATTTAATAAATCAGCCAAACGGGCTTTATCTTCAAAGTATTCAATAGCTGTCACATCCTGCTCCTGCATAAGCCCTCCATTCGATGCCGTGCAGGATTCTGTGTTTCTTTTATTATACGTAAAAAAATTGTATTCTGCAATGCACCATTATGTAATTTAATTGTTGGAAAAATTGACCGAATGGTCCGCGAACAAAACAATGTTTGTAAGACTCTCTCAGTATAAAATGCTATACAAATATTTGTCAATGAAAAAAGAACCCATTCGTTCGACACGAAATTTCGACAAACGTATAGATTCTTTTCAATCTTTTATTACTTATATCGTTTCTTACCGAATAAAATTCGTTCCCACTCTCGCTTCTTTTTCTGGCAATCCAAATGTTTCTTTTCCAAGCTGTATGCTTTTCATCAAAAAGCTCATATTTCTCGCCAGCGTACGCATGATTTGTAGTCCTTCCAAATCCTGTACTGCCTCTGTAGCATTATTCCCATGGATACTGTTCCAGTATTGACCGGATGCTACCGGCATGCCGGAAATCGTGAAATATTTGTTCAATTCGTCAAATGTGGAGGACAAACCTCCCCTTCTTGCAGAAACTACAGATGCACCCACTTTCATAGTTTTGTCAAAACGGGTACTGTAAAACAATCGATCCAAAAATGCAATCAATGTAGCATTGGCTGACGCATAATACACTGGGCTTCCAACCACAATCCCATCACACGCTTCGAATTTTTTCGCTGCCTCATTTACCATATCATCAAAGACGCATGTTCCCGTTTTGTAGCAGGAACCACAGGCAATACATCCTCGAATGTGCTGATTTCCCACGTGAAGCATCTCTGTCTCAATCCCATTTTCCAAAAAAATCTGTTCCATTTCATGAAGTGCTGTATAAGTGCTTCCGTTTGCATGTGGGCTGCCGTTTACTAATAAAACTCTCATTTTTCCATCTCCTTTAAGGTATATTTATTTGTCATTCGGAGGGGAGGGACGCAGATAATTGCTATTGCGTTTCAATAACAGGCCGCTCCTTCTCAAATCTTTTCTAAGATTGACTAAATTGACGCTCAGAAAAGTCTTCGCGCCAAAGTCAATCTAAGAAAAGGATTTTCAAACTCGCTGTTCCCCAAT
>JAXJUX010000121.1:0-1632 GCA_036308845.1 Ruminococcus sp. | reverse complement strand
TGCAGATTATTGGGGCATTTGCAATTACGTTACCGATACTCGGTATGAGAGGTGGATATTATTGGCAGGTTTGGCCGCACAGAATTGTATTTCCGGTAATTTTATTACTTTATGCAGCAATTGTTCTGAAAAATAATAAGATGAATTGGCTTACGATTGCCGGAGGATATGGACTTAGTATTCTGGCAGTCATCTGGAATACAGAGACTGGTATGATTCTTGCAGCCGCATGGGCTGTGTTGTGTGTTTCTATGATTCTCAGTGAAAATAAGTTTTCATGGAAAAAATTGATTGTTGGAGTCATCATTCATGTGGCGGGAATTGTGATTTCTTTTCTTGGTGCCTTTGGAATCGTGAATTTATATAATATTTTAAAACACAGTCCTGCGAATACCATTCAGGAATTTTTGATTCCGCTGTTGTCTGATTCATATATGACAGACATTTTACATTTGGATATGCCTTTGATTCCAACTGGTTATATGCCAGAAATCATTTTATTCCTGATGGGTGTGGTTGTTGGTGTGCGTGATTGGAAATGGTTCCGTAAAAATGACAACGAAATTCCATGGAAAACACATTTTATGCTGTTTTTGAGTATCAGTGCGTTGGGAAGATTTGTTTATTATATGAATAGACCAGCGTTCCACAATATGGATTGCTGTCATATTTCTGTTATCGTTCTTTCTGTTATGTTTGCAGAAAAAGGATTACAGTTTGTAAGAAAACAGGAATGGAAAAAGATGGAATACGTGCCTTTGCATCGCGTAGTGAAAAACAGTATTAGTATTGTTTGTATGATTACGGTTTTGGCGATGGGAACAGGAACAATTTTACAGTTTTCCCAGAATAGTGAGATTAAAGAAAATTTCCATAACATAGATGAAATTGATGGATACTTTCAGGCAATCGAAGAAGAAGTTCCAGAAAATACGTTTGCATTTGGTGCGAATATTGCGGAATTGTATAGTTGGCTACATTGGGAACCGGGATATTGGGGAATTGATTTTACAGATATGTCTGTGGCACCGCATGGTTCCCTTCGGGTGATAAAGGCAATGCAGGAACAAAATATACAAGATGTGTTAACTACATTATCTTCATTGCAGGTTTTGGAAAGACATAATCCTGAGGGATATCAGTGGTTCTGTGAAAATTATGAATTGAGCAAATCATTTCCGGTTTATACGACGGAATATGTATATTACGTAAAGAAATAGGAGAAAAATTATGTTTGAACAAATGACAGAAAAACAGGCCAGAGAACAGATTCTGGAAATGACAAAAGAATATTGCGAAAAGTATCATAACAATAAAAAACCATACGAAAAAGGAGACAGAATTCCATACGCTTCCCGTTATTATGGTTCCGAAGAAATGGTAAATCTGGTAGATAGTTCTCTGGAATTCTGGCTGACAGCAGGAAGATATACAGACAAATTTGAAAAAGAATTTGCTGAATACTTAGGAGTAAAATATTGTTCTTTGGTAAACTCTGGTTCTTCCGCAAACCTGCTTGCTTTTATGGCGCTGACTTCTCCGCTGTTAAAAGAACGTCAGGTTCTTCCTGGAGATGAAGTAATTACCGTAGCAGCAGGATTTCCAACAACAGTTGCTCCAATGATTCAGTAT
>JAXJUX010000120.1:0-2815 GCA_036308845.1 Ruminococcus sp. | reverse complement strand
CTTCCACCACGCTGCATGTGTCCCAAAATGGTTGCACGTGTTTCAATACCAGTTGCGGCTTCGATACGTTTTGCCATACTGCTGGAATGTCCGATTCCTTCTGCATTAATAATAATATGATGTTTTTTACCACGTTTTCTGTTTTCAATAATGTTATTGATGATCTTCTGTTCATCAAAATCATATTTTTCCGGAAGCAGAATATCTTCTGCACCGTTGGCAATACCGCACCACAATGCGATGTATCCGGCATTACGACCCATAACTTCGATAATACTGCAACGTTCGTGAGATGTAGATGTATCACGAACTTTATCAATAGCATCCATAGCTGTGTTAACAGCGGTATCAAAACCGATTGTATATTCTGTACAAGCAATATCCAAGTCAATTGTTCCAGGAACTCCAACTGTGTTGATTCCCAGATTTGCCAGCTTCTGTGCACCAGCAAATGAACCGTCACCACCGATAACTACCAAACCGTCGATACCGTGTTTTCTACAAATATCTGCTGCCTTCTGCTGTCCTTCTTCCGTACGCATCTCTGCACAACGTGCAGTATAAAGAATAGTACCACCACGACCAATTGTATCAGCTACATCTCTGGCTGTCATGTCAACGATTTCTTCGTTTAACAGACCATCGTATCCTTTATAGATACCTTTCATTTTGACTCCATGAGCCAATCCTCTACGAACCACTGCACGGATTGCGGCATTCATTCCAGGGGCGTCCCCTCCACTTGTCAGTACGCCAATGGTCTTGATTTCTTTTGCCATAATCTTATCCTCCACTGTTTGTATTTATCGTAAAACCCTATTCTATTACCATTTGGTTTCATTTTAATGCATATGGGTCTGTTTTTCAATACTCTTTTCTACAACTTTCACGTTTTCATTCCCATATTCATGAATCAGTAAATCTAATAAAGATTGTTCGATTTGCACATTTCGTGCCGCAGGAAGGCGCTTCATCTGTCTTTCTTTACGCAAAAATACTACAACCGTATCATTTCCATCTGACTGACTGATCAATTGATAAAATCTGTGCACTTTTTTATCATATTCTTCTTTACTGGTAAACTGCACCCATAATTCTCGTGGAATCTCCTGGAAGGAATAAATCTGTTCGCATATTAATTTGCTTGGTTTGTCGTCTTCGGCAGCTACCCGACCTCTGATGAATACTTTTTCATCTTCCTGCATCAGATGAGAGTTCTTTTCGTAGTCCTTTGGAAATACGACCACTTCCACCGTACCAACCAAATCTTCCAACGTCAAAAATGCCATGATTTTATTGTTTTTAGTATATTTGATATTTTTTTCCGTAATCATACCGCCAACAATCTGTTTCGTTCCATCTTCTACTTTCGGCAGATTGGTATCTTCATCCGGGTAGAAATCTGACGTTACCGCAGAAATATTTTTTCTCCAGCTCTGTTCATATTCTTCCAATGGATGCCCGCTGATATACACACCAAGCACTTCTTTTTCAAAAGCCAGTTTTGTCTCTTTTATATATTCTCCCACATCCGGAAGTTTAATCTCAAAACTTTTCTTATCTTCTTCACCCATGATGTCAAACAGGCTCATTTGTCCGGTCATGGAAGTCTTTTTCTCCTGATTGACCGTATCCATTATCTGAATATAGATCATCATAAATTGCTTTCTGGTGCCGCCAAGACTGTCAAACGCTCCCGATTTAATGAAATTTTCAATGGTACGTTTGTTTACTTCTTTACCGCTCAATCTGGAACAGAAATCTTTTAAGGACGTAAATTCTCCCCGTTTGTTTCTTTCCTCTACAATGGCATCCATCACAGGCTTTCCAATCCCTTTTACGGCTGCCAGCCCATAGCGGATTCCTTCTTTTTCTACGGAAAATTTGCCTTCACTTCTGTTGATATCCGGCGGTAAAATCTGAATTCCCATCTGTCGGCAATGCAAGATATACTCGGATACTTTGGATGGGTTATCGATACAGGAGGTCATAAGAGCCGCCATAAATTCTACCGGATAATAATATTTCAGCCATGCGGTCTGGTAAGAAACCACTGCGTATGCCGCCGCATGGGATTTGTTAAATGCGTATTTTGCAAAATCAATCATTTCATCGTAGATTTTGTTTGCTACTTTTTCATCAATCCCATTGGCAATACAGCCTGGAACGCCTTCTTCCGGATTGCCGTATACGAAATTCTGGCGTTCTTTTTCCATAACAGCCGCTTTTTTCTTGGACATGGCACGGCGAACCAAATCGCTTCGTCCAAGGGTATACCCTGCCAGATCTCGTACGATCTGCATAACCTGTTCCTGATATACGATACAGCCGTAAGTAGGTTTCAAAATCGGTTCCAGCTGCGGACAATCATACGTGATCGCTCCCGGATTATTTTTTCCTTTGATGTACTGTGGAATAAAATCCATAGGACCCGGACGATACAGGGAAATTCCCGCAATAATATCTTCCAGACTCTGCGGTTTCAACTCTTTCATGAAGCCTTTCATCCCGCCGCTTTCCAGCTGGAATACGCCCTCACATTTGCCGCTTCCAATCATTTTCAATACATTTTGATCGTTGTAATCTATCTTACTCAAATCAATGGATTTTCCGGCACTCTTTTCTGCCAGTTTCACCGCGTTTTGAATAACTGTCAGGGTTCGAAGCCCCAAAAAGTCCATTTTCAAAAGTCCCAGTTCTTCCAATGTCGTCATGGTAAACTGTGTGGTGATAGAACCGTCGGAACCGCGAGACAATGGAACATATTCATCTACGGACTTCTGACTGATTACGACTCCTGCCGCATGCATGGATG
>JAXJUX010000119.1:0-10165 GCA_036308845.1 Ruminococcus sp. | reverse complement strand
GTGTATTTACAACAGAAGTGGTAGGATACCCGGAAATCAAACATATTGGTGCGGAAAAAGATTTTACACCGGTAATTGAAAAAGCATTGGAACTTGGCGGATTTGAGGAAGAAAAAGAATTTACAGGAATCAATGGCGGAAAAAAAGTCATGATAGGATTTGCACATGGAACGGTATTGGCTGTGGCAGAAACAGTTGTAGAAGCAGTGAAACAGGGAGCGATCAAACATTTTTTCCTGGTAGGAGGCTGCGATGGCGCAAAAACAGGAAGAAATTATTATACAGAGTTGGTAAAACAGATTCCAAACGACAGCGTAATTCTTACATTGGCCTGCGGGAAATACAGATTCCATGACCTGGATTTGGGAACGATTGGTGGATTGCCGCGTCTGATGGATATGGGACAGTGCAACGATGCGTATAGTGCGATCAAGGTGGCTATCGCATTGGCAGAAGCATTTGAATGCAGCGTAAATGAGCTGCCATTGTCCATGATTCTTTCATGGTACGAACAGAAAGCAGTTTGTATTTTATTGACGTTGCTGCATTTGGGAATCAAAAATATTTTGCTGGGGCCATCTCTGCCGGCATTTCTTTCTCCGAATGTATTGAATTATTTGGTGGAAAATTACAATATTGGAGCGATTACGACGCCAGAAGAAGATTTGAAGAAAATTTGGAATAGAAAACAGTAAGATAAAGATTAGCGGAATGTGGAAGGTGACATTCCGCTTTTTTTGCATTGTCGATTCCTGTCGGAATAATACGATGAGAATTTCTTGCTGCGAAATGTATGGATTGCTATAATTAATCCATCTGAAAGGCATTCGCTTTTCAAGTCATTTACTTCTTACGCCTGTTGTACAGGCAGTATCCGGGGGATTTCTCCCAATGATTCAATCTTAAAAAATAAAATAAGGAGAATAAGTGTATGAAAATAGGAGAGGGTGGATTAATTTACAATGGGATTCACGAGACATTAAACGGAAAAATGGTAAATTTGTTGGAATCCATTGAAAATGATAAAGTCGAATTATGGGATGAGGAAGAGGAAATAATCGATGAGGAGGAAAAATGGGTTGCACAGGAAAAGGAAATACAGTATTTAAAAACGAAGAAAAAAGATTTGGAAGAAACTGTGCGAAAACAGGAGCAGCAGATCGAAAAATTACAGGGTCGTGTGCAGAAAGCGGAGGAAAAAGTAAAGGAAAATGTACAGGAATTAGGTGCTCTGCGTTCTTCTGTCTATTCCAGGAGTGATTCCAGTAAATATGCATCGAAAAATGTGCCAAAAAGTCAGCAAAACAGAACGATTGAATCGTGGAAAAATCAGAAAGTTCTGGTTGTAGGCGGTCATATCCATTGGCAGAACAAGTTAAAAGAACGCTTTCCGAAATGGCAGTTTGTACAGTCGAATCAGAGTGCTTTGGTGGGGCATATGGTTAAAGGGAAAGATATTATCATCTGCAATACCAGCATTCTCGACCATTCCTGCTATTACAAGATGATCGGGGAGAAAGAGAAACAGCAGCAGTTGTATTATGTGCATTGTAATAATATTGAGAAATGTATTGCGGAGCTGGAAGGGCAGATGGGGTGATTGGACTAGCAGTCCAATGACAATAAAAGAAAAGTAAAGCATGCAAAAAATGCTAAATATGGATGGTATTCATATGTAACAAGATTTGCGTTACCAGTGTATGGGGAGAATGAAGAAATTGAAAGGTACAATGTGTTTCGGGCAATTATGCTTATAAGACATGAGGCAAATGAGAAAATGTATTTATACGATTTGATGAAAATAAAAAAAGAAACGAGCAACCCGTTCTAGTGAAAACACTTTACTTAGTAACAAAACCCATTTCTTTAAATTATAATATTATAAGTAAGGAAAAATGTCAAGAAAAATATTAGCATTACAATTATTTGATTAGGAATAGAATCGTGATATATGGTTTTAGTATTTCATAAATAGAATAGATACGATATAATATCATGTAATGCAAAGGGTTTGATTTTTACAATTAATTGTATAAAATATATGAAAAAAGAATGATAAAATATTCAACTGGAGAACACCAATGAACATAAACACCAGAATACCACAAAACTTTTACAACTTATTCAACAGCAAATATCTGGAATTTTATCAATTGATCTTGATTGCCTTGTATGAAGAATCAGCCAATTCCTACTCTTTGCTGGGGCTGACCCATCGAGAATGCAGGGATATCATTGATGAAAAAATTGCCATGTCAAAAATGGATTGGAGTCAGGAACAGGTGGAAGACGAAGGAATGCTGCTGACTCGGACCAATGCCGCATCGGTCATGCTTGGCCGATTGGAGGAATGGGGTTGGCTGCGGAAAGATTACGACGAAGAAATCAACGAATATGTGGTTTCTTTTCCGGATTACAGCCAGATGTATGTTGATGTTTTTGCAAGGTTGTTTTGTGAAGAAAGTACAAAAGAACGAGAGAGTATGCTGTCTCTGTACAGTCATTTATTTACCTATTATTCTGACAAAGAGAAAAACAATGAAATTTTAAAAGGAGCGCTGCAGACTTCCAAAGCATTGCTGCAAATGCTGGTCAATATGCAGGAAGGAATGCGCGGATATTTTGATGAGCTTTCTAAGAAAAAAACATTTCTTGGTGTGCAGGAAGTTCTGGTCAATGAAATTAACAATACAGACAGTAAAAAATATGCGATTTTGACGACAACGGACAGTTTCTATCGATATAAAGAAGATGTCAAGGAACTGATTGATAAGATTTTAATAGAAAATGAAGAACGAAAGCAGAATTTCATCGAAAAGAAGGTACATTTGGAAAAAGATTCTCTTGTATGGCGCAGAAATGAAAGAATCATTCATGCATGTGAAGAAGCAATGGAACTTTTGTTTAAACTGAATCGTGAATTTGACAGTATCGAAAAACGATACAATAAATTGATTGACCAGAAACGCATTTTTGCCAAACGCGCAGTTGCCCGTATCAAATACATTTTGGTTGAAGGGGATGGAAGTCAGGATACTGCGAAGGTATTGGTAAAATTATTGAATAACAGTAAGAAAAAAGATGAAATATTAGAAAAACTAAGTCTTGGTTTTGGCCTGACAGAAAAAGCTCAGGTGATAAAAGAAAAGAGTTTTGCACGTCCAAAAGATGGTATACAGCGAGAATTTGTGCCACAGAAGATTGCAAAAGAGGAAGAAATCACAAATACAATCGATGATTTTGTGGTAAAACCGTTGTATACGCATGCAGAGATTCGTAAATTTAGGAAATTGAATGAAGTGGATGGTATTTTTAAAGTGACAAAAGATACCGTGCATTCAGTCAGTGATTTGGAAAAACTTCTGTTTGTATGGCAGGAAGCAACAGAAGTGTCAGACAATGATGTACAGATTGAAATCGGAGAGGAAATTGTAACGGCGGATGGGTTAAAATACGCTGCGTTTACAATCGGGAAGGAATAGAAACATGGTAAATTATCTGGAAAATTTAATGCCAACAGAAAGAGAAAAATTGAGAAAAACAATATCCAGTTTGTTTCGGCAGACTTGTATTCTACAGGAGAAATACGATCCGGTCACATTGGTTCCAAGCGATAACGAACAGTACGATATTTGTATGAGACACAGAGCATTTATCGAGGAATATCTGGCAGTGACAGATTGTGAATTGTACCATGATGCCCAGGAACATATTTTTCGACTGACAGGGGATGGCATTGATGCTGTCTCTATGTCAAAGACAACCACGATTATTATTTTGCTGGTAAAAATCATTTACAGGGATAAGATTATGGGAAATGGTCTGCATGCTACCGTAACCAATCTGGCAGAATTGCGTGAATATGGAAAAAACACGAATTTACTCAATGATAAGCTTACAGATGGCGAATGGAAAGAAACACTTACTTTTATGAAACGTCATCAGATCGTTGATTATCCGGGTGCCGTCAAAGATTTGGAAGATAAAACACCGATTTATATTTACAGTACGATCAATTTGTATTGCAGCTCGGCAATGTTGAATGAACTTTTGGAAATTTACAGAGAGGAACTTACAGAGGATGAAGCAGGCGAAGAAACTATTTACAAGAATGCTGATTAACAATTGGGGCGGGATTGATCACAAAATCATTGGATTTCATGAGTATGTCAACTTGTTCAGTGGAAAAAGCGGTTCTGGAAAATCAACGGTTATGGATGCCATGCAGGTTGTCTTATACGGAAGTGTCCGCAATGATTTTTTAAATAGAGCAGCAGACGATACAAAAAATAAAAGAAGCGTGCTCAGTTATTTGCGAGGGGCACAAAAAGATGGAACTTCCAATCGAGAACATCAGGATTTTTATTCGCAGATTGTGCTGGAGATACTGGATACCGGTACACAGAGTACCGTTTGCGCTGGTGTTACGTTTGAAGTTGGAAGAAATGATTTGGATTTGAAAAAATATGCGTTTTTCAGCCATGTGGGAAAATTTCCGGAAGATGAATATCTTTCCGCGCATGGAGTTCCCTATTCTTACGCGGACATGCAGCGCTTGATTCAGGAAAGAACGGATACCAAAGAAAATAGAAGCCGTATCAATCTGAATCGTATGTATCCGTCACAGGAAGCGTATTTGAATGCGTTAAATGATGTGATTTTTGGATATGTGGATGCAGGACGCTTTAAAACCATGCAAAAAAGTGCGATTGCACTGCGCATGACCAATGGAACCAGCCAGTTTATCAAGGATTATATGTTCCCGAAAAGTAAGGAAGATACGATTTCCGCTATCAGTGAACAATTGGGTTCTTATCGGGAAATCAAGGAACAGGTGGAACTGTTAGAAAAAGAAATTGCATTGTTGGAAAATGTGCATCAGTACGATCAGCAGTTGACGAAAGCGAAAGCCGACCAGATACGTACAGAGGAATTTTTGAAAATTCTGGATATTGAAGATCGAAAAGTCCATCTTGCAGCCAAGAAAAGTGAACTGGAAAGTATTTCCGAAAAGCTGAAGTCGTTGGAAAAGCAAAAAAATTCTTTGAAAACACAGTTGGAAAAACAAAGAGGCGAATTGCTTCTGGTAGAAACAGAATTAAAATCCAGTGAAATGGAACGCAAGAAAGAAAAACTGGCCGATTTGGAAAAAATCATCAAATTGTGTGCCAACGAGGCTTCTGATTGGAGAAATTTGGTAAAACGATTAAAACGCTGGGAAGAGACGGAAGGCATCAGCGACTATCTCAGCAACCGTCTGCTTCATTTGATTCACAATGTTTCAGAGGGAACTATTACCGAAGAAAATGTGAACGCAATCAAGCGTGATCTGAAAGATGTGTTTGATTCAATTACAGAAGAATTGAATGAGCTGAAGGACGAAAAGAAGGAAGAAGAAAAGAAATACCGGGAAAAACAGGAAATCCTGAAAGACCTGAAGAATGATAAAAAGCATTATCGAAAAGAATTACGAGAAGTCAGATCCATTTTGCAGCAGGAATTGTCAGCCCGCTATGGGAAAACAGTGCATGTGGAAATTCTTGCGGATTTATTTGACGTAACCGATGAGGCGTGGAGAAATGCAATCGAGGGACGTCTTGGGCGTATCAAATATGGTCTGGTTGTAGAACCGAGATATACCGTGGAAGCAGCCCGTATTTTCCGCCGGATGAAAAAAGAAGAATACGAATCGGTGGATTTGATCAATACGGATGCTATTTGCCGAGACAATCCTACTGCCAAATCAAATACTTTGTATGAGGCGGTTTCTACGGACAATGCTACCGTGGATCTGTGTCTGAAGCGGTATCTTGGTCATATTCAAAAATGTGAGACAGTGGAAGAATTGCAGGAATCGAAGAATGGTGTTATGAGAGACTGTTATTCCCACAATAACTATATGTTCAGCCATTTGCGCAAACAGGATTACAAATATCCGATGATTGGTAAAAAAGTTTCTCAAAAACAAATCCGTGATTTGGAAGAAGAAGTGGAACAGTTGACAAAACGTCTGATTGGGTTGGAACAGGAAATTGCAACGCTGAATGTAGTCAATGAACTGGAACGATTGAAAGATTATGAATATGAAAAAGTCGAGCATTTGTCCAATGCAGGCAAACAACTGAAAAAATATAAAGAAGACGCTCAAAAACTGCAAAAGGAAATTCAGGAACTGGAAAAGGGAACCCGAATCGCTACTTTGCAGAAACAGCAGAAAAATCTGCAGCATGCGATTGCATTTTTGGAGGAGCAGTTAGAGAAAAGTTACAAAGAGGAACAGCATTGGGCAGGCAAACGAGGAGAAGCAGAAAAAGAAATCCGCGACAAAAAGGAATTCTTAGAAAGTTTACAGATGGGATACGTGCCAAATGCCGCTATCCAAATCCAGGTAGAACAGGAAATCAAAAAAGGAAACACATGGAAAGTAAAAAATGAAAAAACGAAAATGCTTGCTGAATTGGTGGAAATCGGGGAAAAAGCACAAGCAGAAAGAAATAATGCCAGAATCGTGTACATGAAAGCATTTCCAATGCGGGATTTTGACATCATGGAAAAAGACAATGGTGCATATGATACCCGTCTGGAACAGTGCCAAAAAGACTTTGAGCCAACATATAAGGCAGAATTTGATAAACAGTATCGCTTGGTCTATCAAATGCTTCGTGAAAATGTGATTGCAACGATCCATAGTGAAATTCGGGCGGCAAAGAATCATCGCCGTCAAATTAACTCTATGCTCGCAAAAATCCGTTTTTCAGATAGTATTTATCAGATTGATATACTTCCAACAGACGATGAAAACCGTCAATTCTATGAAATGCTGACGGCAGAAGAATTGGATATGAAAGTGTTAAATCGTGGTATGGACGGACAAATCAGCTTCGGCGATGATGAATTTTATCAAAAATACGAAGCGCAGATTCTGAGATTGACAGAAAAATTCATGCCTCCAAAAGATGCGGACCAGGCGACCCGAACTGCATTTAAAAAGAACATGGAAAAATATGCGGATTATCGAACCTATCTGAAATTCAGCATGTACGAAAAAATAGAAGATGCCGATGGAAACATCAAGAAAAACTACGTGGATGACATGGCAGGTCGTGATTCCGGTGGAGAAGGTCAGAATCCAAAATACGTAGCGTTATTGGCAGGGTTTGCCATGCTGTACATGCAGCAGACCAACCGTGATTCCAAAATCCGTCTGGTGCTTCTGGATGAAGCATTTTCAAAAATGGATAAAGAACGAAGCGAAGTCTGCCTTCATTACGCGAGAAAACTGGGGCTGCAGTTGGTGGTTTGTGTGCCGGATGAAAGATTACAGTCATTGATTCAAAATGTGGATTGCGTGTATGCGTTCAGAAGAAACAACAATCGGATTTCCATGATTCATATTGATAAAGGGGACTATTTCAGAATGATTGAGGGTGAAGAAGAAAAAGAAATTCTGGAAGCAGGACGAACGATTGAACAGGAGATGCTTTTGTGAAAATATATCCGAACATTGATATGGAACAGACAGGGAAAAGATTGAAAACATTGATAACAAATGCCGGTTACGATGTGAAATATATTCAGAAGTATTTGCATTTATCTTGCCCTCAACCAGTTTATCGGTGGTTTGGCGGGAAAGTCTTGCCATCTGTGGATCATTTGTATTCATTAAGTAAATTGTTGGGTGTGCATATGGAAGAATTATTGGTTCCGAAGGAGCGTGTTTTATTTGATGTTGACTGGCTTGTGGAAATACGGGAGAGCCGGGGGGAGGGCAAACGACATTTGTTGCGGTATTTTGAAGTGCTTGGTGAGGTGGCGTGAGTGCTCTTTTGGACTAACAGTCCAATGAAAATTTATAGAATATAAGATATCCTCTTATCATAAACGCAATGGCTGCGTGCTGTTGTGAAAAATGATAGGAGGATTTTTTTATGGAAAACAGAGAGCTTGCATATTTGTATACGAGAGGAAGATTTGTGAAAACTTATGGGAAAATACTGGATTCGGATAATGAATATTTGTATGAGAAAGGGAAATATCCAAGCAAAATTAAGCGAGAAGATTTACCGGAGGATTACATTGAAATCCGCAGTAAATCCATCTGGAATATGATTGGTTATCTAAAGACTTCTGGTATTCTGGATATCAAATACAAAGCCATGAAGAATCAGTATTTACTGAAAGACGATTGTCTCTATATTTCTTATGATGGAAAGATTAAGAAAAAAATGGATTGCTTCGGGTTTGTACAATTTGAAAATTATGATATTTGTATTTGCGGGGATTTCATTTTGGATATTGTATTGGCAGCAGAGAAGTATTCTGGGGTGGATATTCAGGTTATTCTGGAGAAGATGGATGAGAAACGGAAATGGTTGAAGGAGAATTATGGGGAGGAAAAAATTGGCTATGGTGAAGAATAGAATTATTATTAGCATGTGAAGAAATCTATAATCATGATTTTAAAGTGTTCGAATCTGAACACTTTAAAAAACGATGATGAAATGTCGAAATATGTCGAACTATAGATGCGGAAATAATTGGAAAAATATGCTATACTAAAACAAATTTTCACAACTATTTGCAGTAATAAGAAAATTACATATACGGCAGAAATTGTTTTGTGACAAAAGATAAAAGGGGGAAATCTACGAATGAAAAAGCTAATGAAGAAATTATGTGCTTTGATGTGCGTGTTTGCTATGGTGATGAGCGTAGGAGTTACAGCATTCGCACATTCAGGCAGAACAGACGGCAGCGGCGGTCACAAAGATAACAAGAATAAGAGTGGATTAGGTGGTTATCATTACCATTGTGGAGGCTATCCGGCTCATTTACATGAAGATGGATATTGTCCATATACGGATGTATTGCCGCAAAGTGTTTCCATGAAAGTGAAAAGTACGACATTACATATTGGGGATGAGTCTACAATCTCTGCAACGGTGTCTCCGTCAAACGCAGTGGATACATCGGTGTATTGGTCAACCAGCGATTCTAGTGTTGTGACGGTGGATGATGGTGAAATTAAGGCAGTTGGTTATGGAACTGCAGTGATTACTGCGACATCTTTCAATGGAAAATCCAATAGCGTGAAAATTACAGTAAAAGAAATAACTGCAGACAGTATCGAAATTCAGGAAAAAGTAGAAACGATGCGTATTGGGACCAAGCAGCAATTATCAGCCGTAATAAAACCAGACAATGTTGAAAATACTACGATTACCTGGTCTTCTAGTGATAAATCCGTCATAAAAGTATCAAAAGATGGAAAAATAGAAGCGGTTGATTATGGTACAGCCAAAATCACAGCGAAAACCTCAAATGGAAAAACAAGCAGTCGTACGATTGAGGTAATTGAAGTATGTGCCGAAGAAGTAACCATTCAGGAAGAAATAGATTCGATGCATCTTGAGGAAGAATGTCAGTTGACTGCAGTGATTACTCCGGAAGACGTTGATGACCCAACACTCGTATGGAAATCCAGCGACGAATCTATAGCAACTGTAGATCAGGATGGAAATGTAAAAGCGATTGCTCTTGGAACTGTTGAAATCTCCGTAGAAGCTAGCAATGGTGTCAGTGACAGCCGGGAAATAACGGTGAATGAAATAGTAGCAGAAAAAATTGAAATCGACGTGGATACTACCGTAATCCATGGCGATTCCCTTCAGGCAGAGGTGATTTTCTATCCAGAAAATACAACTGTACAGGATATTACATGGGAAATTGACAATTCAGAACTTGCATCCATCGATGAAAATGGAAAAATTACAAGCAAAAATGTTGGAACAATAACGGTAACAGCAATCCAAAAAGATGTGAGTACCTCATGTAAAATTGAAATATTACCGAGAGCCGTAGAATCCATTGAAATCATTTCACCAATTGAAAACGGATTGGATAAAGGAGAAACTGCTCAGTTAACGGCAATCGTAACACCTGATAATGCCACATATCCAGAAGTATACTGGGAATCCAGTGATCCAGAAGTACTTAGTATTGATGAAAATGGAAATGTTGAAGCTATTTCATGGGGAACAGTGACTATTACAGCGTACACTCAGGATGGCTGTACGGCAACCTGTGAAATCACAGTACTCATGTCAACTGCCGCAGCATTGGCGATATTGGCTGGAATGGCTGCAGTTGTTGGTGGGGGAATTAC
>JAXJUX010000118.1:0-5062 GCA_036308845.1 Ruminococcus sp. | reverse complement strand
TACATATCCTCTCCATAATAAGAACGAATGATTTCAATGGCAGAATAATTTTGATCACCAAGGGCTTTGCTTCCCCATTGACTCATCCAGTTCGGACATTGGACACGCCTGCCGTCGCAATACTGTGTCAAAATCGGCTGTCGAACGTTTGGACGTGACAGATAACTTTCAAACAGCTCATCCACAACGCGGGAAATACTGTCAAAAATATTACGGCCGTAAATCCATTTATGATCGAATGCGGTAGAGGATGTGATTGTAAAGTCGTATCCTTTGTTACGGTACCATTCCGTATACACACGATTCAAACTAAACGACATAATCGCCAGTACATTTGCTCGAATCGTTTCTTCCGGCCAGGTTGCGTAAATCTCACTGCTAGCTACATTTTTGACATAATCCCGATAGCGTACATAGTAATTTTGTGCAGAGGTATCATCTGGGCTTCCATCATGTACAATCATGTATTCAGGCACAACCACGCGGCTCAATACAATCTCACCTGTTTCGTTCAATGGCTTGATTTCGTCTTCTGGTATTTTCTCTGGATATTCTCCATATAATGTGTGGGCTGGAATGACAACATCTTGAAATTCCTCTGGATTTCTCGGACGTAGGATTGCTGTTTGAATGCTTTGTTCGCCGGATAACATTTCACTTCCGGAAATATCTACCGAATCGAAGTCAGGCGCCTCTACATTGATGGTATATTCGGAATATGGCTGTATTTCGGATGGAGTCAGACTGTATTCCAACGGCGGCGTCGGGAGTTCAATGTTTTCTGTATTTCCATTTGCATCTGTAGTCAATTCTTCCAGGATGCTATTGGGTACTCCGGTGTAGGAAATCCGTACTTTCGCACCCTGAATGGGGCGATTTTGCTGTGCCGTCAATACTTGTACCTGCAAACGGCCTTTATCGGTCTGCTGGCTGCGAAGGGGAGTGTTATATATTCCTATCATGAGACCTCTTTGATTTACTCGTTCTTTCTAATTATATGCAAGGTAAATGAATATGTATCACAAAGATTTTTCCAAATCCCATTCCCTTCTATTCTTTTTCAAAATAGTATGCTATAATAGGCAACGGCAATTTTTCACTAAAATAGACTTTTAAAGGACATCAATGAACATGAACAAATTAAAAACATGGATGAAAAGAGAACAAGAAGAAATGGAAATTTTGTTGCGTTCCCTTCCTGTAATGGTCGTAACATTATTTGTTGTAAGTGTTATTTGTATGAACCTTCTCGCAAACAAAACTTTACTGCAGGTGGATTGGATTGCACTTGACGGAGGTATTTTAATCTCTTGGCTTTCTTTTATGTGTATGGATATCACAACCAAACATTTTGGACCAAGGGCATCCAATAAAATTTCACTGTTAGCAGCCGCGATCAATCTGCTTACCTGTTTGATTTTCTTTATAGCAAGCAGTATACCTTCCAATGCAGACGATTACACTGCATTTAACAGTATTTTCGGCGGAACCTGGTTCATTTTGCTGGGAAGTACCATTGCCTTTCTGACCTCAGCCGTTCTCAATAATATGCTGAACTGGATGATTGGAAATTGGCTTGTGGGAAAATTCAGCGACAGATTCGTGTACAATGTGCAGACTTATGTCTCCACATTTATCGGACAGTTTTTTGATAACTTTCTTTTTTCTATCATCGTTTTCGTCTTTTTTGCACCGATTTTCTGGGATGGATTTCACTGGAGCGTATTACAATGCTGCACCTGTGCACTGACAGGCGCGTTTGCAGAACTTCTTATGGAAATTCTTTTCTCTCCGATTGGCTATCGCATTGTAACAAAATGGAAAATAAATGGCGTGGGAAAAGAATATTTAGAGTATCTTGAGAAAGGAAGAAAATAATATGAAGATTTTGATTACTGGAACAACACAGGGAATTGGAAAAGCGATTGCTGAGATTTTTTTACAGAACAATCACACAGTCATCGGTATCGACAGACAAGAAGCGAGTATTCAGCACGAACAGTATACACATTATATCTGTGATGTGCGAGACCGTGAAAATCTCCCTGATATCAAAGATATTCAGATTCTGGTTAACAACGCGGGAACACAAAACGAAGATGATATCGATATCAACCTGAAGGCATTGATTTATATCACGGAAAAATATGGCATCCAAAAGGAAATCAAATCCATTTTAAATATCGGGTCTGCAAGCGGTCACACCGGTTCCGAATTCCCGGAATATTGCGCAAGCAAAGGCGGGGTTCTGGCATATACCAAGAATGTGGCGATCCGCATCGCACCATTTGGCGCAACCTGCAACAGCTTAGACCCAGGCGGGGTGCTGACCGAACTGAATGAATGTGTCATCAATGACGAAGAATTATGGCAGCAGATTATGGATGAAACTCCTCTTAAAAAATGGGCAACACCTGAGGAAATCGCCCAGTGGGCTTACTTTTTAACTGTCGTAAATACATTTTGTACAGGGCAAAATATTCTGGTGGATGGTGGAGAATCCATTAATTATAATTTTGTTTGGAAAGATTAATCAAAAAATGTCGGGTATTATTCCTCTACCCGACATTTCTTAATTCTCTTTATAAATTCAAAAACGAGCTCACGCATCCGCTTCCACAATCTTCAAATTCCAAGCCGAAATTTTCATAACTTCACCATTTTTCACAGTATCACCCGTCAACACATCCACGCCTGCTTCATGCACATAAGCCACCGCTTGTTCCTTGGCAGAATAATTCAGATAGAACCGAACCATCTTACCCAAATCATTGACGCCTTTTCGCACGATTACAGGGAAATACCGTTCTTCCCTTGCTACTTCAGATTTCTCAAGTACATAGCGAAGCACATGTTCCAAAGTCGCGGCATCTGTCATGCAGCCAAGATATACTCCCATTCCTTTTCCATAAGAATTGCAGGTAATCGCTGCATATTCTTTCCAGTTGTAATGATCGTAAGAAGCCAGAACTTTTGCACTTTCCGGTTCCAAAAGTTCCATAAACACTTCTGCTTTGCTGTTCATGGTATCGTCAATCACTTCTCCCGTCAGGCCTACTTGTTTCGGAAAGGTGAACTGATGATATTTCACTCCCATACAATCTCTCAAAATATGCGGCTGAATTTCATGGCTGACTTTGATATTTTCATTGGCAAATGCTGTCTTAAATGTTGCAACCAGCGTTCCGCCCTGTTCTACATACTGATTCAAACGTTTCAACAAGCTGTCCGGTGCGGCATACAGTGCTGGAACAACAATCATTTTATACTGTGCCAAATCTTCGGATTCTGGCCAGAGAATGTCGCACTCTACGTTCATGCGATACAGCGCATCGTACATCCAGCGCACCACATCGTTATACTCTGTTTCTCCTTTTCCAGCCGTTGTCTGCTGAATATTAAACCATTTGAGTGCGGTCAATGCCTCATTGCTTACAAGCATTGCCACTTCATTTTTCTTTTTCAGATTCACCAGATGACTTCCGATGGCTGCAAATTCATTTCCGATCACACATGCTTCTTTGTAAGCATCATTTTCCTCAAAATCATGACTAAGCAGACCTTTCCAATATGTCTCAAAAGAATTGTGAATGGAATGCCAATGCCAGTACATCACACTGTTTGCACCAGAGGCAATGTGGCTGTACGCCTGCAGACGAAGCTGCCCTTTATATGGCGTCCAACATGGAAAACCTTGCGCTTCTGTTTCTATCACCAGATAGTTTCCATTTTTCAAAGAACGGGTCATGTCTCCGCCAAATGCAATTTCTGCTCCCGTCAGGTCATCCTGCGTCGGATGGTAAATATCAACGCCGGCAATTGTCAGGCATTTTGCTACATGGTAATGATTCACATCCGGTTGTACGCCATAGGAATACCCTTTCCATCCAAAATCAAAATTGTGTGTGATAAACTGATCTTCTCTGCGATATTCATTCACAATCGCTGCCTGCCATGCAAGGAAATCATCCACCAGTGTTCTCTGGAATTTTTCAAATTCTGCCCCAAGACTTCCGTTGATGGTTCCTCTCACATCCGGGAAATCTTCCCACGCATTGATGCGGTTGCTCCAGTAATCCAGACCAAATTCATAATTCAGAGCATCCAGATCATTATTAAATTTCTTGCGCAGATATTTGACGAATCTTTCCTGCACATTATTTCCAGCCGTTCCGTAATATTTTGTCTCATTGTCAATCTGGAAACCGATGACACATTTTCTATGAACCGTACGTTTCATCAATTCACGAATCACCCGTTCTGCATAAAACAAATACACCGGATGGGTGATGTCCATGATCTGTCTTGGACCATAAATTCCTCTCCCACTCACGGTAGTCGCCAGCACGTCCGGATGGGATTTGACCATCCAGGTCGGAATCGCATACGTCGGTGTTCCGATGATGACAGAAATTCCGGCTTCTTCCATTGCATCCATCACACGTTCTACATGAGAAAAATCAAAAACACCTTCCTGCGGTTCACAGGTACTCCATGTAGATTCTGCGATACGCACTACATTGATACCGGCTTTCTTCATCATCGCTACGTCTTTATCCAGTCTGTCATATGGCATATATTCATCATAATACGCTGCCCCGTAAAGAAGTTTGTCCATTGTTTACCCTCCCCGATACATTTCTTATGTAAAATTATATCAAAAAACAGGAATCTTGCATACCAGTTTCTGCTCTGCGACGCAGGTTGGTTCTATACAGAAAAAATGAATAGCCAGACCCCCGCATTACATAAATAGTGCAGTGGGAAAGTGTTAGCAGGGTCTATACACAGAAATAAGGGTTCTTTCTGAACTTTGGGTATTGTTAAGCGTTACTTATGCTGGCATCATTTCGATGCCAGCATTTTCTATATCAATGAACATAGATTGAATGTTTCGTCTTTTGGCATAAATGCCAGTTTACATTTCTTTGACAGATTGACTAATCCGCTTCTTCCGTATACAATACGTTTGATGAGTTTGAATTTGTTGTTGTTTCCTTCAACAAATCCAGAACTTTCAGGATGGGATATCGCGTTCTTGACCGGGGCGATATCCTTTTTT
>JAXJUX010000117.1:0-2871 GCA_036308845.1 Ruminococcus sp. | reverse complement strand
GATACCACAATCAAGAAAATTGTGGGGCACTCTGGAGCCATGACATTAACTGAAAAAGTATACACACATTTAGACATGCAGGTTCTTGTAGATGCAATCAACAAGACCTTAGAAACTCAGGCAGATGTTAAGTCTGCCTGATAAAAAAGGACACCCTCTAGTGACAAGCACTAAAAAGTGTCCAATTTTTTTAAGATATTTTTGTTGCAAACGTGTTGCAAACGCGTTGCAAACTGAATAACTTTCACGACATTTCACACCAACTCAGGGCTTCTGATGGGTACAAAAAAACCCCAGAAACACAAGGTTTCTGAGGTTTTGTATGCATTTTTGTATTCTCTTCGATAATCTCTGATTAACGTTTGGAGAACTGTGGTGCACGACGAGCTGCTTTGAGACCGTATTTCTTTCTTTCTTTCATTCTTGGGTCACGTGTCAGGTATCCAGCTTTTTTCAGAGTTGGTCTGTAAGCTTCGGAATCTGCCTGCAGCAGTGCACGGGAAATACCATGACGGATAGCACCAGCCTGTCCTGTATATCCACCACCGTGAACATTTACCAGAACGTCAAATTTATCTGTATTATCTGTAGCAACCAATGGCTGACGAACGATAACTTTCAGTGTTTCCAGACCGAAGTATTCATCGATGTCTCTTTTATTGATTGTGATTTTACCTGTACCTGGTACCAGGTATACTCTAGCGATAGATTTTTTTCTTCTTCCTGTTCCGTAGAATTTTGTATTAGCCAATGTTCTTTACCTCCTCATTAAAATGTTAAAACTTCTGGTTTCTGAGCAGCATGTGGATGTTCAGCTCCAGCGTATACGTGAAGTTTTGTAAGCATCTGTCTTCCCAGAGGTCCTTTTGGCAGCATACCTTTTACTGCGATTTCGATAACTTTTTCAGGTTTTTTAGCTAACAGTTCAGCTAAAGTTGTTTCTCTCATACCACCAACATAATCGGAGTGATTGTAGTAGATTTTCTGAGACATTTTTTTACCTGTTACTTTAATTTTTTCAGCGTTGATTACAACTACGTAATCACCTGTATCTACGTGAGGAGTGAAAACTGGTTTGTTTTTTCCTCTTAAAACGCTTGCGATTTCGGAAGATAAACGTCCTAATGTGCATCCTTCAGCGTCAACTACATACCATTTTCTTTCAATCTTATCTGGATTAGCCATAAAACTCTTCATGGATTTCCCTCCTATTTTCTAATCTAATACTGTATTATCAAATACTCCGTCCGGCAGCTGCTGATCAAACCTTCAAGAGTACGCTCTTTTGAGCTAATGTATCATGTAAAATATCATCTCCGGGGCTTTGGTGATGATATTTTTTCATTACGCCACATTGAGATATTATATAATAATACCCTCTCAGTGTCAACATATTTTTCATACTTTTTTAATCATTTTTCCAGTAATTATCCACATTTTCGGGGATTTTTTCTTGCGTTTTCCACATGGGTTTTGCATGTTATCCACGGGCATTTTCTTTCTCTTTTTCTTCCCATTCCGGATAACGGATTTCCACCAGACGCAAGCCTTCCGGACGGGCTGTTTCTCCTGCCATTTCCCGATTTTTCGCAGCCAGGATTTCTTTTATTTTTTCCGGCGGATAATAGCCGCCGCCTACGCGAATCAAAGTTCCCGCTATGATTCGGACCATATTATATAAGAAGCCATTTCCCTGAATGCGGATGGTAATGACATCGTCTTCGGATTTCCAAACTTTCAAAGAATAAATCGTACGAACGGTACTCTCCACTTCCGGCTTAAATGTAGAAAAGCTCTTGAAATCATGCTCACCGATCAGATAATTTCCTGCTTCCTGCATTTTCTCCACATCCAATGGATAATAGTGAAAATGTGTATACAGACGCTTGGTTGGATCCGGAAAACGATGGTTATAAATTTTGTATTCGTAAGTTTTTATCGTCTCCTGAAAACGAGGATGAAAATCAGCCGGAACTTCTCTGGAATCCCGAATACGGATATCCTGCGGAAGTCGGGTATTCAGCGCAAAAGAAATTTTATCTGCAGGCATTCGGGCATTGGTATCAAATACCGCCACATTTCCCAGTGCATGCACACCGGCGTCCGTACGGCTGGCTCCAATCGTCACGATATTTTCTTTTAACAAATCACTCAAACAGCGATTCAGAACTTCCTGTACGGCCAGTCCATTGGGCTGCACCTGCCATCCGCAGTAATTGGTTCCGTCGTATGCGACTGTTAATTTTACTCTTTTCATTCTTTCCCTCTATTCTCTGAATAAGTCTGAAAATGAAAATGCCAAATATCTGCATATTCCATATATGCATGGAACTCACGCATCATTTGGCAATTCTCATATAATGTTTCAACAATATGAAATATCTGTTGTATTCATTAAATATTTTCGCCTAACAAATTATCTGTTATTTACATATCAAATCCCGACAATTCGAAACACAATGCTGACTCCCAAATACGCAAACACAATCGCATATGCCACGTAATCTCTTCCTTTATAAATCAGCGGTTTCATCTGTGTTCTGCCATCACCGCCATGGTAGCAACGTGCTTCCATCGCCATTGCCAAATCATTTGCACGGCGAAAAGCGGAAATAAACAATGGTACCAGAAGCGGAACCATATTTTTTACTTTCTGAATCAGATTTCCACTTTCAAAATCTGCACCACGCGCCATCTGCGCCTTCATGATCTTGTCTGTTTCTTCCAATAAAATAGGAATAAAACGAAGGGCAATGGACATCATCATCGCGATTTCGTGTACCGGTACATGAATCTTGTTCAGCGGACGCATCAGACTTTCCAAACCGTCTGTCAACTGGTTTGGGGTTGTTGTTAGTGTCATAATGGATG
>JAXJUX010000116.1:0-22327 GCA_036308845.1 Ruminococcus sp. | reverse complement strand
CGCAGAAACAAGATGCTCAAAGAAGTAGCGGAAAAACGTCTGCATGCAATCCGCGAATTTACGGAACTGGGAAGCGGTATCAAAATTGCCATGCGTGATCTGGAGCTTAGAGGTGCAGGAAACTTGCTTGGTGCCGAACAGCATGGACACATGGAAGCTGTTGGATATGACCTGTATTGTAAGATGCTGAACCAGGCAGTTCAGGAAGAAAAAGGAATTGCGGTGCAGGAGTCCTTTGAAACAACTATCGATATGAATGTAAATGCCTATATTCCGGAAAAATACATTCCAAACGAATATCAAAAACTGGATATTTATAAGCGAATCGCAGGCATCGAAAGCCAGGAAGATTATGATGACATGATGGAAGAACTGCTTGACCGCTTCGGCGAACCGCCAAAAACAGTGCAGACCTTGCTTGCGGTAGCAAACCTGAAAGCATTGGCACATCGCATTTATCTGACAGAGGTAAAACAGTTGGGAGATGAAGTACGCCTGACGATGTACGAAAATGCACAGGTAGATACCACAAAAATACCTGAAATCTTGAGTAAATATCCGGAAGAAATGCAATTTAAAATAGAGGCGCAGCCATATTTTATCTACAAACCACGGAAACGCCGTGCAAAAGATGTGATTCCGATGATGGAGAAGACGAAGGAATTGCTGGAAGAGATGCAGGTACTGGTTGCAAATAAAGAAATCGGTTAAGAAGAAAGTTTGTGGTGACAAATAACACAGATTTTGGCAATACACAGTAACCATCCCATCCCTTTTCTTGCAGGAACCCTTGAAAAACGTCGGCACTTAGCGAGTGGTGCCTGACAAGGTGCCACGAGCTTAGTACCGCTACGTTTTGAGCGGAGCGAAAGCGAGTTCTCGCAAGCAGATGGTTTGGATGGTTACGTCCGTATGCAAAATCCACCAATCAACTGTGAAAAAAAGATGAAAAAGGTTGCCCCACCGAACAAAATGGAATATAATGATGAACAGAAATGTCGTTATATATAATGGAGGAAATTATGAAAAGAATGAACACAAGAATCGCATGCGGTGTTCTGGCAGCATCCCTGGCTATGGGACTTGCAGGATGCAGCAAAGCGCCAGAAGTAGATGGAACACAGATCGTAGCAACTGTAGGTGATGAAGAAGTTACACTTGGTCTTGCAAGCTATCTCCTGCGTGACCAGCAGGCACAGACTATGGCTTATTATGAGATGTTTTCCAGCAACTATGGTATGGATATGAGTGGTGTTACCATTTGGGATGAAGAAGCGGAAGATGGAACAACTTATGCTGATGAAGCAAAAGCACAGGTTATGGATTCCATCAAATCCATGTATGCGCTGAAATTGCATGCAGCAGATTTCGATGTAGAAATTACAGAAGAAGAACAGGCTAATATCGATGAAGCAGCGAAAGCATTTATCGAATCCAATGAAGAAGATACTTTAAAAGCAATGGGTGTTTCTGAAAGTGATATTGCTGAATATCTGACATTGATCACACTGGAAAGTAAAATGTATAATCCTATGGTTGCTGATGTAGATACAGAAGTAACAGAAGAAGAAGCAAACCAGACAAAAATCACAATGTCCAGAATTTCCATTAAAGGAACAGAAACTGATGAAGATGGAAATACAATCCCTCTGACAGAAGAAGAACTGGCAGAAAAGAAAGAGCTGGCACAGCAGGTTCTGGATGCAGTCAAAGAAGAAGATAACATTGCAGAAGCAGATATGGATGCAATCGCAGAAGCTGTTTCTGAAGATTTCATCACAACAACTCCAAGCTTCACAACAGCAGGAAGTGAAGATGATGTTCTGGATCAGGCAGTTATTAACGCAGTTCTGGAAATGGAAGATGGAGAACTGGTTCCACAGGTAGTGGAAGGAGAAGAATCTTATTTCGTTGTTCGTATGGATGCTTATTTTGATGAAGATTCCACAGAAACAAAGAAAGCAACAATCGTTGCAAGCCGTCAGTCAGATGCGTATGATGCATTGTTAGCTGAATGGGTAGAAGCTATTGAAATGACAATTGATGAAGATATCTGGGCGCAGGTTGTACTTACAGACAGTCAGCCATATGCTTATAAAGAAGAAGCAGAATAAGATATTTGCAGCTGCGGTGAGAAATCCGCGGCTGTTTTCATATTATAAACATTTTTGTAGAAAGGAGCATGTTATAGTATGACGAGATCAGAATTTGAACAATTAACCAGTCAGGGCGCAGTTATTTTGGATGGAGCGACTGGATCGAATTTGAGAAAAGCGGGAATGCCAGTAGGTGTGTCCGCAGAACTTTGGGTATTAGAACATCCGGAAATCCTTCAGGATTTGCAGAGGGCTTATGTGGAAGCGGGAAGTCAGATCGTGTATGCGCCTACATTTACAGCGAATCGTATCAGTTTGCAGAATTTCAATGCGCAGGATCGTGTTGTGGAATTAAATACAAAATTGGTAAACATTTCAAAAGAGGCAGTGGGAAGTAAAGCACTGGTTGCCGGCGATCTGACGACAATTGGACAGCTTATGGAACCTCGTGGAGACATGACATATGAACGATTGTACCGCACATATCAGGAACAGATTAAAGCTCTGGCGGATGCGGGAGCAGATTTATTGGTTGCTGAAACTATGCTTTGTGTGGATGAGACCATCGTTGCATTGGATGCGGCACAATCGGTTTGTGATCTTCCAATGATGTGCACGCTGACTCTGGAAGCGGATGGAACTGCCCTTTATGGTGGAAATGCTGTGGAAGCCGTGATTTCTCTGCAGGAAATGGGTGCGGCAGCTGTCGGACTGAATTGTTCTGTCGGACCAAATCAGTTAGAGGCAGTCGTGAGAAATATGAAAGAAGTTGCAGAGGTTCCGGTTATTGCAAAACCAAATGCGGGAATGCCGATGATTACGGATAAAGGGGAAGCCATTTATGATATGGATGCTCCAACGTTTGCCAAATATACGAAGAAACTGGTGGATTTGGGTGCAGGAATTGTTGGTGGATGCTGCGGTACAACACCGGAATATATCCGTTTGCTTGCAAAAGAATTGGGCAGATAATGCAGCAGTTCGATAAGGGCAAAAGTCTTTGAAGAGTAGAAAAATATAAGAGAATATAAAAGTTCCGATATCTGGTGGAAGCTGGTTATCGGAATTTTTTGTATTATACGAAGAAGTTGCTCCAAATTATATTAAAATTGGATATGAAGAGCATATATTTCTGACAAAAATATTAATCTTAAGAAAGGTATATTGACAAAAACACGCACAGGTGATATGGTTAATTACACAAGTAATGAACCAATAAACCGAAAGATGCGGGAATGAATTTTTGTATCAAAGAATGAAATAGAAAAATAGATATCTATACAATAAAGGAAGTGATATACGTGAATGAAATTTTGACACAGGAAAAGTCCATCTATATCCAGATCAAAGAAATGATTGAAAATGACATTTTAAGAAATGTTTTTCTGGAAGAGGAACGAGTACCAAGTACCAATGAACTGGCAAAAATATTTGCCATCAACCCGGCGACGGCGGCAAAAGGGATTAATCTTTTAGTAGATGAAGATATTTTGTATAAAAAACGCGGAATCGGGATGTTTGTACAAAAAGGAGCGAAGCAGAAAATTATGGAAAAGAGAAAGCAGAATTTTTACAACGATTACGTGAAAAGTCTGATGGCGGAGGCGGAAAGTCTTGGAATTTCCAAGGAAGAATTGATCGCAATGATAGAGGCATCAGAGGAGCAGGCGAAGTAATTTCATAAAAATCAGGAAGGAGACAAACGAGTATGAGTAAATTGACAGCAAAAGAGCTTGTAAAAACATATGGTGGAAAAGAAGTGCTTCACAGCGTAGATTTGGAATTGGAATCTGGAAAAATTTATGGTTTGATTGGAAGAAATGGTGCAGGGAAAACAACATTGTTGTCTATTTTAACCTCCCAAAATCCTGCTACTTCAGGAAGTGTTACCTTTGATGGGGAATCTGTTTGGGAAAATCCAGAAGTGTTGAAGCATCTGTGTTTTTCCAGGGAATTGAATCCGATGGTCGGAAATAACGGAAATACCATGAAAGTGAAAGAATATTTAAAGATTGCGGCTACTTTTTTTCCTTATTGGGATAAGGAAATGGCAGATCAGCTGGTAGAAGATTTTCATCTGGATGTAAAAAAACGTATCGGGAAACTTTCCAAAGGAATGCTTTCCATGGTGACGATCATCGTGGCATTGGCAAGTAAAGCGCCATTTACTTTTCTGGATGAACCGGTTGCAGGGCTTGACGTGGTTGCCAGAGAAAAATTTTATGCGCTGCTTTTGGATGAATACACCGAGACAGGAAGAACATTTGTAATTTCTACACATATTATCGAAGAAGCAGCAGATGTATTTGAAGAAGTGATTATCGTGGATAAAGGAAAAATTTTGCTCAAAGAAAATACACAGGATTTGTTGGATCGCTGCTGTCATGTAAGCGGACATGAAGATCAGGTGAACCAGGCTGTTGCGGGGATAGAATGTCATCAGGAAGAACATCTGGGAAGAAGCAAAGGGGTGACGGTCATGCTGAAATCAGGACAGAAGATTTCGGATACATATGATGTGCACGTACAGAAATTAAGTTTACAGAAAGTATTCGTGGCTCTTTGTGGAGAAGATGCATAAATGTTGAAGACAGCAGAAGGGAGGCAGATGCGTTTATGACAAAATTAAAATTCTGGGGAAAACAGTATCTGGATAATCTGACAATTATCGTGGGAGTTGCCGTTTTGATGCTGGTATTTCTGGCAGTGGGTGAAATAGAACTTTCCAGCGGCATGGATAATTTATTTTTAGAGGGAATTGCTTTATTTCCATATTATTTATGCTTTTCCGCATCCTTTGCAATATTGCTGATTGGTGTAGGAACTTTTCAAACTTATTTCCCGGTTCTGGTATCGATGAATGTTACCAGAAAGTCAGTAGTCAACGGAATTATGCTTTGTATATTGGCTATAATGTTTACGGTGTTGGCAGTTGCTGCTTTGGTGTGGAAATTTGTTCCGTTAAAAGGGATGGAGCTGAATGTGCAGGTATTGCTGCTATTCGGAGGAGTCCAGTTGATTTTCGCTTCTTTGTCTTTGGTATGCGGATATGTTGTTGCCAGATGGAAAAAAGTCGGAACCATTGTTATGGGTGCTGTAGGATTGATTGTCGGAGGTTCTGTCGGAGCAAGCGTATCGATTTTCGGAAATATGGGATTTTTACATGTGATTATGGATTTGATTGAGAAATTCCAGTTTACCTGGGTATTTGTTCTCGGACTTGTGTTATATCTGATGGTGGGAATCTTTATCCGGGTATCTACAAAAAAACTGGAAATTCGCATGTAGGAGGTGTTCGTATGATAGAAGCATTAAAAAAACAGTTTCAGATTTTGTTTGCGGACTGGTATTGGAATCCGGTGATTATTTGGGGCTCTGGTATTTTGGGACAAGTGCTGTTTTATATTATTATGAGGACGGAAATGGATGAAACTACCTGTTTTGCTATGGGAACTATGTTTGCTGCTATTTTTTTCGTGATATTTACTACAATCACGGCAGGAATGAGTGTAGGTATTTATTTTAATGTAGAGATTTCCCTGGGGAATACACGAAAGAAGTTCTTCTGGACCTATTATATATATTATGTAGTTTATTTTTTAATAGGAGCCGTGGAAATACTTGTTTTAAATATCATGGAAAATCATGTATTGACGATTTTGTATCCGGGGTTGGAAAATGAAATTAATTTTGTGCCATATCTGATAAAATTCGGAGTTCCGGCAGCAATTGTATTTCCGATTCTTTCGATGTTATTTGGATTGGCGATTGTAAAATTTGGGACAAAAGCCTTTTGGGTGCTGTGGGTAATCTGGATGTTTGGATGTCTGGGTGTTCCTCGTATCATAGAAGCTGTAGATTACACGCCGAATTCCATGTTTGGAAGAATCGGAACCTGGGCAGGAAAGGTTATTATGAGTGTTCCTGTAGGCGTATGGATTGGTCTGGGTGCTGTTGGGTTTGTAGCCTGTCTGGCGGGAAGCTGGGCGATTGCGCGCAAACAGCAGGTGACAATGTAAGGGAGTTGGCTGTAAAAGCCAACTCCCTTAATTTAAAAATAAATACAGATTCCAAGAAAGAGATAAACAAACCTTCATTTCTATGGTATAATTTGGTTAACTATTTTATGGTATTTCAGGGAGGTACGCACATGAAATGTTATGTAAAAGATTACCCAAGACCACAGTTTGTCCGTGGAAATTGGGAGAATCTGAACGGGGCGTGGGATTTTGCATTTGATGATGCAAATTCCGGTGAAAAAGAGAAATGGTTCCAGAATTTTCAGGGGGATTTACAGATTCAGGTGCCATTTACGTATGAAACAAAATTGAGTGGTATTCAAGATGAAACGCGTCATGATTTCATTTGGTATCATAGAACATTTGCTGTTGATGCAGCAAAATTAGAAAGTAATCGATATATCCTGCATTTTGAGGGCAGTGATTACAGAACAAAAGTCTGGGTGAACGGGCAGTTTGCAGGTGTTCACGAAGGTGGCTATGCAAGATTTTCTTTTGATGTGACCAACTGGGTGCAGGATGGAGAAAATCATCTGACTGTGAAAGTGGAAGATTCTTACGATATGCAGCAGCCAAGAGGAAAACAGCGTTGGATGAATGAAAATTTTGGATGTTGGTATGTGCAGACGACGGGTATCTGGAAAACTGTTTGGAGCGAATATGTCCCAAATGTGCATCTGGATTCTGTGAAAATGACGCCAAATCTGGAAGATTTTTCTCTGGACCTGGAATTTGCTGTTGCTGTTCCGGAAACACTGTGGAATGGCCAGTTGATGGTTAAAACAGTGGTCAGCTTCAATGGGTATGTGGTGAATACAAGCTATACTGCCGTTGTGTCAGACCGATTGAAAACAAAGATCAATGTGTTCAGTCGTCTGGTTCCGGGATGTGACTGGGGAATGATGAAATGGACGCCGGAAGAACCAAATCTGTATGATATCGAATTTACTTTGTTGAAAGGTCATACCGTTATCGACCAGATTGGTTCCTATGTCGGAATGCGCGATATTAAGATTCAGGGACCAAACATTTTGCTGAGTGGAAGACCGATTTATCAGAGATTGATTCTGGATCAGGGATATTGGAAAGATTCTCATCTGACACCGCCAAGCGAGGAAGCACTGATTGAGGATATCGAGAAAATTCAGGCATTGGGTTACAATGGATTGAGAAAGCATCAGAAGATTGAAGATGAAAGATTCCTGTATTGGTGTGATGTGAAAGGAATGTTGGTTTGGAGTGAAATGGCAGCAGCATATGAATTTTCAGATAAGGCGGTTGCAATGTTCACGAAAGAGTGGATGGAAATCGTAAAACAGAATTATAACCATCCTGCTATTATTACCTGGACGCCATTTAACGAATCCTGGGGCGTGGACTCTATCAAATACGAACGTCCGCAGCAACATTTTACAGAAATGATTTATCACCTGACAAAGAGTGTGGATTCCATGCGTCCTGTGATTGTCAACGACGGTTGGGAACATACGATTTCAGATATCATTACCCTGCACGATTATGAAGAATTGGGAAGTATTTTAAAAGACAGATATACGGAATGTAAAGATCAGATTTTGAACAATGAAGTATATCACGGCATTATCAAATCCGCATTTGCTGAAGGCTATGGATGGAAAGGACAGCCGATCATCATCAGCGAATACGGTGGAATTGCATTTAACAATGACGACTCCGGTTGGGGTTATGGAAATAAAGTAAATACAAAAGAAGAATTCATTCGTCGTTTTGACAATATCACGACTGCGGTGAAAGAATTGCCTTATGTATGTGGTTTCTGTTATACACAGGTTTCTGACGTACAGCAGGAAATCAACGGTTTGATGGATATGGAACGAAACTTCAAAATCGAACCGGAAATTATCAGTGAAATTAACAAACGGAGAGTTGGATTCTGGAGATAGGAGAACAACTATGGGATTTAAGGTAACATTTATTGGTGCAGGAAGCCTTATTTTTGCAAGAACCTTGTTTACAGATATTATGTCAGTGCCAGCATTGCGCGAAGGTCTGGAAGTTGCATTTACCGATATCAATGCTGAAAATCTGGAAAAAACAAGAGCACTTTGCCAGAGAGACTTGGATGAAAATCAGATTCCAATGACGATTCATGCGACAACAGACAGACGAGAAGCTCTGAAAAACGCAAGATATATCATCAACTGCGTGCGCGTGGGCGGTCTGGAAGGATTTGAGACAGATATCGAGATTCCGCTGAAATATGGGGTCGATCAGTGTGTAGGTGATACCCTTTGTACAGGCGGAATCATGTATGGACAGCGTGGAATCGCAGCAGTTCTCGATTTTTGTAAGGATATCAGAGAAGTGTCTGAACCAGGCGCAATTATGTTGAATTATTCCAATCCAAATGCGATGCTGACCTGGGCATGCAACAAATACGGCGGTGTAAAAACAATCGGTCTTTGCCATGGGGAAATTCATGGAGAAATGCAGATTGCAGAAGTTCTTGGAATTCCAAGAGAAGAACTGGATTTTATTTGTGCAGGAATCAATCACCAGACGTGGTATATTTCTGTAAAACACAATGGCGTCGATATGCTGGATAAGCTGCTTGCCGGATTCGAAGCACATCCTGTATATAAAGAACAGGAAAAAGTACGTATCGATATTTTGAAACGTTTTGGTTATTATTCTACCGAATCCAATGGACATTTGTCAGAATATGTGTCATGGTATAGAAAGCGCCCGGATGAAATCACTAAATGGATTGATTTGAGTGACTGGATCCATGGAGAAACCGGTGGCTATCTGCGCTGGACAAGAGAAGACAGAAACTGGTTTGACACCGAATATCCAAAGATTCTGAAAGAACCATGCAAAAAATACGATGGCTCTGACAGAGGAAACGAACACGGTTCCTATATTATTGAAGCGTTGGAAACAGGAAAAGTATACCGCGGACATTTCAATATGATGAATGAAGGCTGTATTACTAACCTTCCAGATGAAAGTGTTGTGGAAGTGCCTTGCTATGTAGACGGCAATGGTATCAATGTGCCGAAAGTAGGAGATTTGCCACTTGGCTGTGCGGCTGTTTGCTCTCAGTCTATCTGGGTACAGAAGCTGGCAGTAGAAGCAGGTGTGCATGGAGATGTGAATCTGCTGAAACAGGCAGCGTTGATGGATCCGCTGACTGGAGCTGTCTGCAATCCACCGGAGATCTGGCAGATGATTGATGAAATGCTGGTTGCGCAGGAACAGTGGCTGCCACAGTATAAGGATGCAATCGCGCAGGCCAAAATCAATCTTTCCGGCGAATTGATTCCTACAAACAATGGATACAAAGGTGCAGCAAGACTTCGTGAGAAGACCGTGGAAGAAGTAGCGGCTGAAAGAGAGTCAAGAAAAATAACCGTTTAAAATAATGTTTTTCTTTTGAAAAATAGTATGTAGATATGGGCATAAAATGGGTGCTATGATAAACATATACCGAATTCTATAAATACAAATAGAAAATTCTTCGAAAAGGAGACAGCAATGAGAGAAATAGCAGTAAGTCAGGTAACTGACGTAGTAGAAAAGCTTTGTATTGAAGCAAACAATCATCTTCCGGAAGATGTAAAATGTGCAATTCGCAATTGCCGCGCATGTGAAGATGGTGAAATCGCAAAAGGAGTTCTGGACAATATCATTGAAAACTTCGAAATCGCTGACAGCGAAAATGTTCCAATCTGTCAGGATACTGGTATGGCATGTGTATTTCTGGAAATCGGACAGGATGTACATTTTGTAGGGGGAGATTTGTACGAATCCATTCACGAAGGTGTTCGCCGCGGATATGACAAGGGATATTTGAGAAAATCCGTAGTAAAAGATCCTGTTCGTCGTGGAAACACAGGTGACAATACACCAGCTATGATTTACACAGAAATCGTACCAGGAGAAAATGTAAAGATTACTTTGGGACCAAAGGGATTCGGAAGCGAAAATATGAGTATGATTCGTATGTTCAAACCATCCGCTGGGCTGCAGGGAATCAAAGATTTCATTTTGGAAGTAGTGGAAACAGCAGGACCAAACCCATGTCCTCCAATGGTAGTGGGTGTAGGTATCGGCGGAACGTTTGATAAATGTGCATTGTTGGCGAAAAAAGCATTGATGCGTCCAATTGATTCTTCCAATGAAGATCCATTTTATGCTGATCTGGAAAAAGAAATGCTGGAAAAAATCAACGAACTGGGTATTGGACCTCAGGGATTTGGCGGTAAAACAACAGCCATCGGTCTGAATATTGAAACCTTGCCAACACATATCGCAGGAATGCCATGTGCAGTAAACATCAACTGTCATGTAACACGTCACAAAACGGAGGTGCTCTAATGGAAAAACATATTACTCTGCCATTAACAGAAGAACTGGCGAAAACACTTCACGCAGGAGACAGCGTATATTTGACAGGAACCATTTATACATCTCGTGATGCTGGTCACAAGAGAATGTGTGAATCTCTGGCAAAAGGGGAACCACTTCCATTTGACCCAACAGATGCAACGATTTATTATGTAGGACCAACACCTGCAAAACCAGGACAGGTAATCGGTTCCGCAGGACCAACAACCAGCGGACGTATGGATGCGTATGCACCAACCATGATGTCCGTAGGCGCAAGAGGTATGATCGGAAAAGGTGCTCGCCTTCCAGAAGTTGTTGATGCTATGAAAAAATACAGCGGCGTATACTTTGGTGCTATCGGAGGCGCAGGCGCACTTCTTGCAAAATGTATCAAAAAATGTGAACTGATTGCATACGAAGATCTGGGAGCAGAAGCATTGAGAAAATTGTATGTAGAAGAAATGCCACTGGTCGTTATCATCGACAGTGAAGGAAATAACCTTTACGAAGATGGCCGTGCAGCATATCTGGCACAGAAAAATAAATAGGAACGAAAAAGAAGGCGGGCAGATTTTCTGTCCGTCTTCTTTTAAAAATGACCATATGTTTTTAGACTTTATTTATTGCATATCTAATTTGTATTCTTTTATCAGTATATCACGGTATTCAGAATCTGCGACCATACGCTGCAAATCTTGAATGCGGTTGTCTTGAATGAGTAAAGTAGTTAGTTGATTGGTCAATTCTAACTGCGAAATCTGTGCATCTTTTTGAGCCAGTTGATTTTTCTGCTGGGCCAACTGATTTTTCTGCTGAGCCAACTGATTTTTCTGCTGAGCCAACTGATTTTCTTGCTGAGCCAACTGATTTTCTTGCTGAGCCAACTGATTTCTATTTTGCTCCAACTGTTTTTTCTGCATATCAATATCATCCTGCATAATATCGATCATGTATTGGACTGTATTGCGGTCCAGTTCAAGAAGTTCTTTTGAAAACATTTCCATCATCCTCTCCATATTTAGGCATATTTCATAGAGTTCCTGATACATGACTTTAAATTGTGGAAATTTATCTAACAGAGATGCAATCATCTCTGGTTCATCGGAAGTAAGAAAGGTGAGCCATGCATCCAATTCATTTCTGATACCATTATTTTGAAGACTTTCATGAAAAATGTCAAGCGGAATCAGGTAATATTTCTGGAGAAAGTCCAGTTTGAGTCCGGAATTGGATACTTGGGTAAAGGTATGAAGATAGCAGTCGGGATATGCATGGAATTCTTTTGTACTTTTTTCAAAAAAGATAATCGTGTAAACATCTTTCACATCTATGTAACTGAATTTCTTTTTCTTTTCACTTCGTAAGCGTCTGTACTGGCGCAGCAGTAGATCAGCGGAATAGCAGGCACACCGCTGCCCGGGAAAATGATACCCTATCTTTTGAATCTCGATGTTGGCGATGCTGTGGTCTTCGAATTCCACAACGATATCGGTAACTAGAAGAGAAGATTCGTCTGTCAGACGGGTGGAATCGTTGGGAAGTACGCAGAGGATGCGAACTTTCTTACCAATGATTTGTGACAGCAGATGTTCCAGCCGCTCGGGGGCATACTCTGGATTGAAGGCTTCTTTAAAAATGGGGTCGTATGTAATTTTCATTCCCCGAACACCGGTGCAGATATCAAGAAACTGCTGTTGCTGTTCGGGTGACCAGCTATAATAGATGGCTGTCATAGAGGCTGACTGGTTGATTTCTTTTAAAACTTCATCTTTTGTGCGAATAATTGGAAAAAATTTTCGCAGGTTGTTCATGTAAACCTCCTTTTCGTTTATTTTTTTGAGGGTAAATACAGAGATATGCTTTTGCATTCTGTATGAGATGTGTTTCAAACGATATCATAATGCATGAGAACCAGATAAGTACATGGTATGCTTAAATGATATGGTTTGAAATTGAGACAACTTCATTTTATAAGAAATACGTGATAGTTACAAGAAAAATCGTTCGACAAATTTCGCAAGGGAGCGAGGTAATGGTTATTTATATAACTGATTATTGGAGAAAATGTTGATTGCTGAATATTTTTCGAGTTGAAGTAAGATACCTCTTTTGTTAGAATAATTGGGTAAAAATAGTAAGAGAATAAACAGGTGCATAAAATGAAAAAACTTATTATATTGAGAGGAAATTCCGGAAGTGGGAAAACCACCGTAGCAAACATGCTTCAGGTAAAATTTGGATCGAATACAATGTTGATTTCTCATGATATGGTTCGCATGGAAATTTTACATGTATGGAGCACAGAAGGTATCATAAAATCACAACCTTTAATGATTGAATTATTGAAATATGGAAAACAAAATTCAGAAATTACAATTATGGAGGGGATTTTAGACTCGAAAGACTATCATCGTTTGTTTGAATGTGCAGTAGAAGAATATGGGGAAAATATTTTTGCATACTATTATGATATACCATTTGAAGAAACCTTGCGCAGACATTGCACAAAACCAAACAGAAATGATTTTGGTGAGAAAGAAATGAGAAGATGGTGGAGAGAAAAAGATTTTCTGGATATTATTGAGGAAAATGTATTGGGAGAAGATTTGAGTTTGGAAGAAGCGGTTGAAATGATTTACCACGAGGTAATGAATTAAAAAAGCAAGAGACTATTGCTAGAATAATTACGATAGAATGGAAAATAAATATCATGAATTTAACATACACAACAGCAGACGTCACCGACATAACCCCAATTTATCAATTTTGCAAAAAACTGATCGACACCTACGAAAATCTTCAAACAATCCCATACGATAAAGTCTTAAATTGGGTACGCACCAAAATAGAAACCAACATTCATGAATATCAATGTATCTGGCTGAATGGTCAAAAAGTTGGATATTATCATTTTTTTCAAAATGGGGAGAAGATGGAACTGGATAATTTCTATATTTTTCCAGAGTTTCAAAAGCAGGGAATTGGTACGCAAGTGCTTCAAAAATGTATAGAGGAATCACAACGACCAATTTTCTTATATGTTTTTCAAAGAAATACAGGGGCAGTGGCCTTGTATCAGAGATTGGGATTTCGAATTGTAGAAAATATTGAAAACAGTAGATATATTATGCTGAGAGAATAAAAAAGATAAGGAATATCGCCACGAAAGCGTTATTCCTTATCTTTTTATATTGCGCGCCTGGCGGCGCACGTTCCTAAAATCAAACGGCTAGGCCTGTTGTTTTTGTTCTTCTTTTTCAATCTGATCAATATCCTGAATAGACAGGTTTTCGATAGTAACACCTTTGTATTTTCCAAGAATCAGATATACGATAGCCATAACAACAACACATCCTACGGTAACGATTACATTTTCTGTTACTGCAGCAACCATGAATCCGAAGAAAGATACACCTGCGCAGAGCAGAGAGTATGGAAGCTGAGTCCATGTATGATTCATCAGTTCACAGTTTGCACCGGAGGCGGAAAGGATTGTTGTATCGGAAACTGGTGAACAGTGGTCTCCGAATAATCCGCCAGATAAAACAGCACCGATGGTTACGTACAGGTTTGCATCCAGATGGTATGCCATTGGGATAGCGATTGGCATAACGATTGCGAAAGTTCCCCAGGAAGTACCTGTAGCGAAAGACATAACAGCGCCAATCAGGAAGATGATGGATGGAACCAGCCAGTATGGAATTGTACCCTGAGCGATGGAAACAATAAATTCAGATGTTCCAAGAACATCACCAACAGCACTCAGTGCCCATGCAAGGATCAACATTACCATACAGTCAAATAATTTGCTGCATCCTTTGATATATGTAGAAATTCCTTCTTTGATACTCATGACTTTGTAGTATCTCATAAGTAAAATCATGGTAACTGCAGCCAGCAGATAACCGCTGATCAGAGCAACTCTGAAATCACCGCCAGGAACCTGTTTTACAGGGAATCCCTGTGGGATTAAAATTCCGAACAATGTAATAAAAAGTACAACCAATGGAATGATAACAACAAGAGGAGATACCTGATTATTTGTGATCATGTTCTTCTTTGGAGTATCTTCGCTTGGAAGTTTAGAGAAAATACCTTTGCGTGCGTCCTGTTCTGCTTTTGCCATTGCACCAAATTCTTTTTTGGAGAAGGCAACCAGTGGCACGATACACAGACACAAAATAGGATAAATCTGATAAGGGATCGCATTACAAAATGCTGTCCAGTCATTGATTGCTGTGATTCCCAGATTATCGAACTCTGTCTGGATAAGTCCCATGGAGGTAACGCCCCATCCGATAAATGGAATCAAAACACATACTGGTGATGCTGTGGAGTCCAGAATCCATGCCAGCTTTTCTTTGGAAATTCTCATTTTCTTGAAAATTGGTGCGAAGATAGGACCAACAATCATAGGAGTTCCAAGTTCAGAGAAGAATACTAAGATACCGCCGATCCATGCAGCAATCTGAGTTTTGCATCTGGTGTCGATAAAGTTTGCTACTTTTCTTGCAAATGCTTCTGCTCCACCGGATTTTTCCAGTAAGGTAACAAAACCGCCGATAAATACCAGCAATACAATAATACCAGCATTATAGCTGTCCAACAGACGTGGAATAATGTATTCGCCGATGGTAGCTTTTAAGGCTGCTACAGGGCTTCCGCCGCAGATGATCAATACGCCTGACAGCAAACCTACAAATAAGGATAAAATAACGTTTCTTGTCCAAATAGCCAGACAGATGGTGAGAACTATTGGGACGATGGATAAAATATTTGTTTCCATATTTTTCGATTCCTTTCTATATAATATACGTGAATAATTATACAGGATTGGACATGGATAGCAAGCTCTTTATCTACAGTTTTTTACAAAATATTTATAAAATTTTAATGTATATACGCTGCATTTTGGTATTGGCTCGGTGTGCATCCCATACGTTCCCGAAAAACTTTTGTGTAATAAGAAGAACTGGAAAATCCCACTTTTTCCGCAATTTCTGTAATGGAAGTTTGTCCATCTGAAAGAAACGGCAGACTTTTTTCAATCCGATAAGAAAGCAGATAGTCAAACAAGGATTCGTTCATATGTTTTTTGAAAAAACGGCAGCACTCGCTTTGACAGATGTTCACCTGTGCGGCGATGTCTGCTAATGTGATTTTTTCGGTATAGTGTGACTGAATATAAGAAAGAATTTTTTTCAATCGGTCCATGCTTTTTTGTACATTAACAGCAGGTTCCGGTTGTCCAAAGGTGGCATTTTCCCAGAGGTTCAGCCAGATGTGAGACAAAAGTAGTTGCATCTGCATTTCATAGGCGGGAGAAGGTGATTGAGACATTTCCCATATTTTTGTCAGAGTTTGCAGTATTTCCTTTTGCCATGGGATGTCTGCGGATAAATGACATCCGGTCAAGGAAGAATCTCCAATGATCTTGTCTACATATTTGGATTGAAGAATACTGTTTTCATAACCATAGATAAAACGGGGATGAAAGGTAGTGGAAATGTAAATACAATCCGAGCCCTGGTAGGAAGAACCGGAATGTAAAATATTGGAATTACAGAACATACCATCTCCTTCTCGAAGATGATATACGGTGTCATTGATCTGATACTGCATTTCTCCCTGCAGCAAAATTGTCAGTTCTATTTCTTTGTGCCAGTGCCATAAAAAAGATTTTCTCTCGTAACGGGAGAGCTGTTCGTAGCTGACATTTACAGGAAATTCCCATGTTCCGTGTGATTTTAACTCTCTTTTATTCGTGTCCAGATGTAATTGCATAAAATACCCCTTAGAATCTCAATATATTGATAAAACATGCAAAAATAATTATTGTACATTCATATATTTCTCATTATAATGATAGTCAGAGGGAAGTCAAGAATTTGGTTAGGAGCAGTAGGAAAGACTTCCAAAAATGTCGAAGAATAAGGAGAAGGTAGTATGAAATTAGCAAACGTAGCAGCAGCTGTAAAAACAGAAAAAGCAGTAGAATTACTGAAACAGATGTATGGGGAACATCGTGCAGAAGCAAACGCAGAACGTTATGAAATGGTAGCAGAAGGTTTCGTAAAGACTTTCGGAGATAAAGATTTTGATTTCTTCTCTGCACCAGGAAGAACAGAAATCGGCGGAAACCACACAGACCACAACCATGGTAAAGTTTTGGCTGGTAGTGTACATCTGGATTGTGTTGCAGCAGCAGCACCAAACGGAACAAACAAAGTAACTCTGATCAGTGAAACATACAATCAGCATCTGGTAATCGACCTGAACGATCTGGCACCTACAGCAAAAACAACAGGAACAGAAGTACTGTTGAAAGGTATCTTTGCTGGATTATTGGAAAAAGGCTATAAAGTTGAAGGTTTTGACGCTTATACAACATCCAATGTTATCAGTGGTGCTGGTGTAAGTTCTTCCGCAGCATTTGAAATGCTGGTTTGCGTAATCGTTGACCATCTGTTCAATAACGGAGAAATCGGTGTAGTTGCTTATGCAAAAGCTGGACAGTACGCAGAAAATAAATACTGGCTGAAAGGTTCCGGACTTCTGGATCAGCTGGCTTGTGCTGTTGGTGGTATGATCACAATCGATTTTGCAGATATCGAAAATCCACAGATTCGTGAAATCAAATGTAACTTTGATGAAATGAACCATGATTTGGTTATCATCAACACTGGTAAAGGTCATGCAGACCTGAGTGCAGAATACTCTGCAGTACCAAACGAAATGAAAAAAGTTGCAGAATACTTCGGAAAAGAAGTTCTGGAACAGTGCGATGAAGAAGCATTGATCGAAAACTTACAGGCAATCCGCAAATACGCTGGAGACCGTGCAGTTCTTCGTGCATATCATTTCTTTGAAGAAAACAAACGTGTAGATAAAGAAGTTGCAGCTTTGGAATCCAAAGACTTCCCAACATTCCTGAACACAATCACAGCATCTGGTGATTCTTCCTGGAAATATCTGCAGAACTGCTATCTGAACGAAACTCCAGACGAACAGTCTATCACAGTTGCTCTGACACTGACAAAATACTATCTGGACAAAATTGGTGCAGGTGTTTGTCGTGTTCACGGTGGTGGATTTGCAGGTGTTATCGCTGCATTCCTTCCAAAAGAACATACAGAAGGCTTCGTTGCATATCTGGATCGTGTAATGGGACCTGGCAATGCTCATGTAATCCATATCCGTCCACAGGGAGCTGTAAAAGTAGAATTTTAATTGAATACAAAGATAGTATATAAGGGGCAAAGTAAATTTGTCCCTTATATATTTGCATGGAAATGTGGAAATATGTCGAAATATGTCGAAAATATAGCAGAAGGCGATATATGTTGGTATAATAAAAAAAATTTATTGACCTTTACGAGGAAAACATATGAAAACACTTTTAGGAATCGATATAGGAACATCCAGTACAAAAGCGCTGCTTATGGATGAAAATGGCACCACAATTGCCTTGAAAAAACAATTTTATCGGATATCAATCCCACAGCCAGGCTGGGCCGAGCAGAACCCGGAAGACTGGTGGCAGGCACTGATTGGGGCACTTACCCAAATAACAGAAGAATTTCCGGAAGAGATGGCAAATGTTGCGGGGGTAGGTTTGACCGGACAGATGCACGGTTTGGTTGCTGTAGATATAGAAGGAAAGCCTGTCAGACCGGCGATTATCTGGATGGATCAGCGAGCAACGAAACAATTGGAAGAAATTCAGGAGAAAATTTCATGGAAGGAACAGGCAAATGTGTTTCATAACCGGGTCTTCAATGGATTTGCGTTGGCCTCTCTATTGTGGATGAAAGAAAATGAACCGGAAAACTATGAACGTATTTATAAGGTGTTCCAGCCGAAGGATTATATTCGGTATTGTTTGACCGGTAGATTCGGAACAGAAGTTTCGGATGCATCTGCTGCGTTATTTATGAATGTGAAAAAACGCACATGGGCAACGAAGCAGCTGAACCGTTTGGGAATTTCTGAAAGCATTTTGCCGACTCTCGGAAAATCTATGGATATTGCAGGGACAGTTTCTTTTGGGGTGAGTCTTTGTACAGGGATACCGGAAGGAATTCCGGTAATCTTTGGGGCAGGCGACCAGCAGGCACAGAGTATCGGAAATGGTGTGGTAAAAGAAGGTTTGATGATTTCCAATATTGGAACAGGAGCGCAGGTTTCTGCTTATTGCAAAAAAGATATTTACGATGGTCATTTGCGAACTCACACATTTTGTCATGGAATTCCGGATTCTTATACCATTTATGGAGCAATGCTTTGCGGTGGATTGTCTGTTAGATGGTTGAAAAACAACATTTTGCATGGAGAGAAATTCCAGCAGATGAGTGAAAAGGCGGAGAAAGTAGAACCTGGATGTGGCGGACTTATATTCCTGCCTTATCTGACGGGGGAACGTACACCGCATATGAATCCGAAGGCAAGGGGAATTTATTTTGGATTGTCGCTGGAACACACGGATGCACATTTGACAAGAGCCATGATGGAAGGAGTTGCATTTGCACTGAAAGATTCCATGCGTATCATGGAAGAAATTGGTATTCCGTGTGAGAAAATGATTGCTTCCGGAGGTGCGTGCAACAGTCCGCTCTGGCTGCAGATTCAGGCAGATATTTTCGGAAAAGAAGTACAGGTGTGCCGTGCAAGGGAGCAGGCATGTCTGGGTGCCTGTATTATGGCAGGTGTAGCTGTTGGGCTGTACGAAAATATTGAAAAAGCCTGTGAGCAATTGATTGCATTTGATGAAGTGATTTATAAACCACGGGAAAAATACAGAGAAATGTACGAGAATTTATACTATAAATACCGAAAGATTTACAAATATACGAATCGCTATATGGGATTTGAACGTGAAAAAGGGTTAAGTCAAAAAATAGAGATTGATTGACAGATTCTTTTTCATGGATTATAGTAAATATAGGTGCGGCCATAAGAATTTTATGCACGTATGCATAGGAAGTTGGGTGTGAGTCCCACACAGGAACGCTACTGTGATAAGCATTTGCTTTAAGTCAGATACGTTCTTATGGTTGATGTATAACTCTTCGGACTCAAGAGATACATAGATAACAGTCATGCCTAGATTAGTCCGGCATGGCTTTTTTTTGTCCTTTTCTATTGTGTCCGCAGGATGTACAAGATAAAGAAGGGAGATATCCTGTGAAAGATACATTTTCAACATTTAATCCATTGATTAACTTCATATTTTATCTGGGTGCATTTCTGTTCGGGATGCTGTGGGTTCATCCTGCATTTTTGGCATGTTCATTTTTGCTGTCCTGTGCCTATTATCTGACCATAAAAGGGCGAAAAGGCTGGAAAATGATACTGGGTGTCCTTCCCGTATTTGTCATGATTGCAGTGATAAATCCATTGTTTAATCTGCAAGGAGAGCATGTCATATTTACTTATATGAATGGCCGTCCCTATACGTTTGAAGCATTGTGTTATGGAATTGCGTTGGGAGCTATGTTTGTTTCTGTATTGATGTGGTTTGCTTCTTACAGTGCGGTGATGACCAGTGACAAATTTTTGTATTTATTTGGAAAAATTGCTCCGTCCATTTCTTTGGTTTTGACAATGATTCTCCGTCTGGTGCCGGAATATCAGAAAAAAATCACACAGATCAGTGCAGCGAGAAAATGCATCGGTAAATCCGGTGATGCTGGAAATGTGACAGAAAAAGCGGAAAATGGATTAACGCTGGTATCAGCATTAACTTCTTGGGCTCTTGAGGGTGGTATCGTGACCGCCGACAGTATGCGCAGCCGGGGGTATGGAAGCGGAAAACGGACTACATTTTCCATTTACCGAATGGAGTGGAGAGATAAAGTGCTCATGGTCGTATTTGTCATTTTGATGACGGTGATTTTGGGATGTTCCTTTATGGGAGGAGCAGAGGCTTCTTATACACCGGGAATTGAAGTGACTGGTTTTGATAATCCTTACTGCGTAATGGGAACGATTGCATATTTTGTTTTTTTAGCAATTCCAACAGTAATCAATCTTGTGGAGGTTATGGTATGGCGCATTTTGAGATCAAAGATCTGAGTTTTTCCTATCCGGTAACACCGGATAAAAAAACATTGGATCATATTAATTTGAAAATAGAACGGGGACAGTATGTGACAGTTTGCGGGCGAAGCGGTAGTGGAAAGACAACCCTTTTGAAACATCTGAAAAGTGTGCTCGCACCTCATGGAAACGTAGAAGGTGAAATTATATTTGAGGGAAAACCGCTTTGTGAAGCGGATCTGCGTACCCAATCCAGTAAAATCGGGTATGTCATGCAAAATCCGGATAACCAGATTGTGACGGATAAAGTCTGGCATGAACTGGCATTTGGATTGGAAAGTCTGGGCGTGGATCAGAAAACCATGCGTTTGCGCGTGGCAGAAATGGCGAGTTATTTTGGTATTGAAGGATGGTTTCACAAAAATGTATCAGAATTGTCTGGTGGTCAAAAACAGCTTCTGAATCTCGCATCCATCATGGCCATGCAGCCATCTGTATTGATTCTGGATGAGCCGACCAGCCAGTTGGACCCGATTGCAGCCTCGGATTTTTTGAATACAGTTCGTAAAATCAATCGGGAGCTGCGAACAACGATTATTATTACAGAACATAGACTGGAAGATATTTTCTATGCTTCCGATAAAGTGGTTGTGATGGAAAATGGAAAAATCATTGCCGATGATGAACCGAGAAAAATTGGCGCATTTTTAAAAGGTGAAAACAATGAAATGTTTGCGGCTATGCCTACGCCGGTGCAGATTTATTATGGAGTGCCAAATGATTTCAAATGTCCTTTGACAGTGCGTGAGGGTGCGGAATGGTTGGATCAGGTATTTGCAGATCAAACGATTACGAAAACAAAAGTAAAAGAAATCCGCACGGTTGATCCGGAGCATATCAAGGATCCTGTTGTGGAATTAAAAGAAGTATGGTTTCGTTATGAAAAAGATACACCAGATGTTTTAAAAGGAGTGTCTTTACAAGTAGAAAGAAATAGTTTATATGCCATCGTAGGAGGCAATGGAACCGGAAAATCTACTACATTAAAAACGATCAGCAATATCTGCAAACCGTATCGCGGCAAGGTTTATATTGATGGGAAACCAATGAACAAATACAAAGGCAGCGATTTGTTCAAAGGAAATCTGGCAATGCTGCCACAGGACCCACAAAGTCTGTTTGTGAAGAAAACCGTCAGAGAAGATCTGGAAGAAATGCTGAAAGGTTCTGCGCAGGAGAAAAACACTAAGGTAGAAGAAGTGGCAAAAATCTGTGATATCGAGCAGCTTTTGGACAGTCATCCATATGATTTGTCCGGCGGGGAGCAGCAGAGAGCAGCATTGGCGAAAGTGTTGCTGACGGAACCGAAGATTTTGCTTTTGGACGAGCCGACGAAAGGAATTGACAATTTCTTCAAATTAAAATTTGCTGAAATTATGGATAAATTGAAACAACAGGGTGTAACGATCATTATGGTTTCGCATGACGTAGAATTTTGTGCGAAATATGCGGATACGGTCAGTATGTTTTTTGACGGCGGAATCGTTACGACGAACACACCAAACCGATTTTTCTCTCAGAACAGTTTTTATACTACAGCGGCGAACCGCATGAGCCGCCATGTATTTGAAAATGCGATTACCAATGAGGATGTGATAGAATTATGTCGAAAGAATCTAAACAAAAATTAAGCAAAAGCACTTGGATTTTTATATTGTTTCTGGCAATTGTGATTCCGGCAACTTTATTGATTTCCTGGAAAATGGGCGACAGAAAGTATTATCTTTGCAGTGTATTGCTGAT
>JAXJUX010000115.1:0-36160 GCA_036308845.1 Ruminococcus sp. | reverse complement strand
GACAAAAAAGAGCGGAAAATTTGATATCGTGATTCAGGGCGAGAAATGTTTTGTTACATATTGCAAAATGGATGATGCAGACTGGTATATTGTTTGCACCGTTCCCTATTCGGATTTTAACTCCACGGTCAATAAATTGGGCTTATATATCGTGCTGTGTATGGCAGGATGCATATTTTTCTGTTCTTTTTGTACCATTTTGATTCATCGCAGTATTTCCCTGCCGCTGAAAAATCTGAGAGGACATATGTTGAAGGCGGGAAATGATACACTTCCACAAAAATTGGAAGATCATAATGAAGACGAAATTGCCGATGTTACCCAAAGTTACAATGACATGGTGGATGAAATCACCAAGCTGGTGGAGGATATTCATATATCAGAGCAGCAAAAATCTATGGAAAAACTGAAGGTTTTGCAGGCGCAGATAAATCCGCATTTTATTTCCAATACCTTGAATACGATTCGGTGGATGGCATCGCTGCAGAATGCGGAAAATATTGAAAATCTTACCGTGTCTTTGATCCAGCTTCTGCATGTAAATATGGGGAAAGTAGAAGATCTGGTTACGTTGAAAGAAGAAATTGATTATGTACAAAGTTATGTAAATATTCAGTCTTTTAAATATTGGGATAAATTTACGGTAGAATATGATATAGAAGAAGATGCGGGAAGATGCCTTTTGCCTCCGTTTTCTATCCAACCAATCGTAGAAAATGCGATTATTCACGGAATTGAGCCGAAGGCGGGAAAAGGAACCATATGGATCAGCGCCAGCCGCATCGGAAATGATGTCATTTGCATGGTTAAGGATGATGGTGTAGGTTTTACGGAAGAAAACTTCACGTTGTTGGGAGAATCTGCTAAAAAGCATGTCAGTGGAATCGGAATAAAGAATGTGGATGAGAGAATTAAAATGCATTTTGGAAATGAATATGGCATTGTTTATGAAAGTATTCCGGGAATTTATACAAAAATGCAGTTAAAGTTGCCATATAGTGTCAATGAACAGAGAGGGAATCAGTGAGAACGGTATTTGTGAAAAGGGAAATAAAAATTATTGTTTGGATTGTGGGTGTTGTCAGTTTATTTTTACTTCTGACGGCTTGCGGGAAGAATACCGAACCAGAGCCTGAGGAAAAAGTAGAATTAAATTTCTGGAACGTATTTACCGGACCGGATGGGGATATCATGCAGCAGATCGTTGAGGAGTTTAATCGCGAATATGAGGGAAAAATAGAAGTCAGTACCAGTGTTTTTTCGTCGGAAAGTTATTATACAACTCTTTCATCGGCTATGCTTGGAGGAACTGCACCGGATATCTGTATTATGCACTGCAGCAGGATTGCGTATTTTGCAGAAAAAAATCAGTTATGTACGTTGGATGAACTGGTGGACAGCCTGGGTTATACAGAAGCGGATTTTTTGCCGATTGCATGGGAAAATGGCACGTATGAAAATGCCAGATATGGAATTCCTATGGATATTCATCAATTGGCGCTGTATTACAATAAGGAACTGCTTCAGGAAATCGGGGTGCAGGAGATTCCGGATAACCTGGAAGAATTTATACAGATCGCGCAGAAAGCTACGTATGATCAGGATGGAGACGGAAAAAATGACCGTTGGGGATTTGCAATCGATCCCAGTGTAATGTCTGAGCAGATGTTTTTATCTTTGCTGTATCAGTATGGCGGAGAAGCGTTATCGGAGGATAAAACGCAGGCGACATACAACTGTGATGCGGGAAACACAGCACTGACCCTTATGTGGGATATGATTTATAAATATCAGATTTCGCCCAAAAGTATCAGTCTGGATAGTGCAGTGACCATGTTTGAAGAAGGGAAATTACTCTTTTATGCCAATGGACCATGGATGCTTTCGGAGTTAAACGAGGTTGAGGGACTGGAATTTGGAGTTGCAACCTTCCCTCAATTTGGGGAACAAGAGGGTGTATGGGCAGATTCTCATAACATTGTGATTCCGGTGCAGCGAAGTCAGAGCGAAGAAAAAGAACAGGCAATACAGATTTTTGCGGAATATTTGTTGAATCATGAATTGGATTGGGCGAAGGCGGGTCATGTGCCTGCTTTGAAGTCTGTTTTGGAGAGTACTGAATATCAGGAATTCCAGGTGATGCGACCATTTTATGAACAATTGGATACGGTTAAAATTCTGTGGGGATCACCGTATTACGATGATTATGTGGGAACACTTGGGGAATATATTCAAAAAGTGCTGTCTAACGATTTGGAGACGGAGGAAGCATTGGATGCCGCCGAGAAAGATGCGGCTGCAAAGATTGATGCGAGGAAAGAAAATTAGTTTTCCGTATGGAGGACGGTTACGTGACAATTGAAAATCAAAAAAATGTTGACAAAATCAAGTTAATGTGCTAAAGTATAGCAGTGTTAAAGTGATGAACGCTCATTTTTGGCAGCTTTGTTTCTGCTGGGAGTGGGCGTTATTTTTTGTACTGAGGAAATTGCTTCCAAATATAGAATGATATCGAGTTGTGCTACGCTGAGAATCTCGTTTGCGAGATTATTTCTAAATTACTCTGAGTAGTGTAATAAATAATGGAATGAAGCATATAATATTCTAAATAATCAGAAAAATCATAATTGACAGACTCTTTTCAGTAGAGTATAATATCACCATGTTCGTAATAATTGTGGCGCAGTAGCCAAGTGGTAAGGCAATGGTCTGCAACACCAGTATCCACCGGTTCAAATCCGGTCTGCGCCTCTCAAAAAGCCCAGAAAGCTAAAGTTTCTGAGGCTTTTTTTCTTTTTATGAAAAAGTATTAACCGGCTAAAAAATATTTCAGGTCTTTTATAAGGAAAAAAGGTATTGTTTTATAAGAAAAAATAATCAATAAAACGATAATTATTAGCTGGAGTGATTGAAAAAATTTTTCTTTTATTTATAATAAAGGTTTGGAAATTGAAAATCTAAATTCAAATGAAGAGGTAAAGTTATGGAAAAAAACAAAGGCTACTCAAGCCCTTATGAGTTTGAGGGGAAAATTCCATTAAAGCAGGCGATTCCAATGGGACTTCAGCACGTATTGGCGATGTTCGTTGGTAACTTAACTCCAATCCTTATTATTTCAAGTGCCTGCGGTGGAGAACTTGATGCAGTAAAGGTTTCATTATTACAGAATGCCATGTTAGTTGCAGGTATCGTAACATTGGTTCAGTTGTTTGCGATTGGTCCATGTGGCGGTAAAGTTCCGATCATCATGGGAACAAGCTCAGGTTTCATCGGTGTATTTAACTCCGTTGTAAACGTAATGGGCGGAGGCGTTCTTGCATATGGTGCAATCATGGGAGCGTCTATTATCGGTGGTTTATTTGAAACAGTTCTCGGATTTATGTTAAAACCACTTCGTAAATTCTTCCCACCTGTTGTAACAGGTACAGTAGTTTTATCCATCGGGTTATCCCTGATTAGCGTAGGCGTAAACTCATTTGCAGGCGGATCAGGAGCAAATGACTTCGGATCACTGGAAAACTTATTCCTTGGAACATTAGTGTTAGTAGTAATCATTATTTTCAAACACTGCACAAAGGGAATTACATCTTCTGCGTCTATCCTTTTCGGTATCATCGTAGGATATATTGTAGCCGGAATCATGGGAATGACATTAGGTACAACAGCAGTAAATGCTGAAGGTGTTGAATATACAAAAGCATGGGTATTGAACTGGTCAAAAGTGGCAGACGCATCCTGGTTTGCAGTACCAGAATTAATGCCAGTAAAAATTGTATTTGATCTTCGTGCAATCCTTCCAATCCTGATCATGTTCATCGTAACAGCAGTAGAAACTGTAGGAGATATCTCTGGTGTTATGGAAGGTGGTATGGGAAGAGAAGCTACAGACAAAGAATTATCAGGCGGTATCGTATGTGACGGTCTTGGTTCTTCTTTCGCAGCACTCTTTGGTGTACTTCCAAATACATCATTCTCACAGAATGTTGGTCTTGTTACAATGACAAAGATCGTAAATAGATATGCACTTTCCATCGGAGCAATCTTCCTTATCATTTGTGGATTATTCCCTAAAGTTGGTGCATTGATTTCCATGATGCCACAGCCTGTACTCGGTGGAGCAGCAATCATCATGTTCTCTTCCATCGTAGTAAGTGGTATTCAGCTGATTACAAAAGAACCATTGTCAGCAAGAAGTATTTCCATCGTTTCTGTAGCACTTGGTGTTGGATACGGACTTGGAGCAAACACAGCTGCATTATCAGGACTTCCACAGGCACTTCAGTTAGTATTTGGTGAATCCGGAATCGTTCCAGCAGCATTGGTTGCAATCCTTATGAATGTATTATTACCAAAGGAAAAAGAAGAAACAAAATAATAATAGAATAAAGTATATACAAAAAAGGGCGTTCACTTCAAAAAGCAAGTACGCTCTTTTTTTGCGTATATGGGGTTCTCTTTCTATATAGACAAAAAATAAGGAACAAATTAAAATAAAAGCAAGAAGCTGAAATGGGAGGGATTTTTATGATACAGATAAAACAATATGTGAAAGTATCGAGTCTTGACGAAGCATATGAACTGAATCAGAAAAAGAGTAATGTGATCATTGGGGGAATGCATTGGTTAAAAATGGGCTCGCGAATGGTAGGGACGGCAATTGATCTGTCAGGTCTTGGACTCGATACCATTGTGGAGACAGAGGATGCTTTTGAAATTGGATGTATGGTAACACTTCGCCAGATTGAAAAACATGAAGGATTGAATATATACACAAACGGAGCGGTAAGAGACGCGGTAAAGGATATCGTTGGTACACAGTTTCGAAATACAGCGACGGTAGGTGGATCTATTTTCGGAAGATACGGATTCTCAGACGTCCTCACCGTATTCATGGCTATGGATACAACGGTTGTCTGTCACAAGGCCGGTGAAATCCCGCTTGCAGAATTTGCCCAGATGAAGGCAGACAGAGATATTTTAGTAAAATTAATTGTGAAAAAAGTACCTCTCCACATTACATATCTTGCACAGAGACATGCGAGAACGGATTTTCCAATACTGACATGTGCGGTGAGTGACTTGAATGGTACATGGAGAGCAGTTGTGGGGGCGAGACCAAAGAGAGCAGCACTCGTAGAAGATGCAGAAGGTCTTGTAAATGAAGTAAATGCAGAAAAAGCTTTAGACTTTGGAAAATATGTGGCCAATAACCTGTCTTTTGGAAGTAACATGAGAGGCAGCGCCGAATACCGTCAGCAGATTTGTGCAGTATTGGTAAAACGTGCTTTATTATCAGCAGGAGGTGAAGCTTAGTATGGAACTGAAATTTACATTAAACGGAAAAAAAGTTGCAACAATCATTGAAGCAGACAGCCTCCTGATTGATGTGGTCAGAGATCTTGGCTGTGCAAGTGTAAAGAGAGGATGTGAGACATCCAACTGTGGACTTTGCACAGTATTTGTAAATGACAAACCAGTATTATCCTGTTCCGTACTCGCAGCCCGCGTGGAAGGACAGAAGGTCACAACGCTGGAAGGACTTCAGGATGAAGCAAAAGAGTTTGGAACATTTGTGGCAAATCAGGGCGCTGAACAGTGTGGGTTCTGCAATCCGGGATTCATGATGAATGCTATCGCTATGTTCCGCGAAAATCCGGATCCAAGCGACGAGGAGATTTTATCCTACTTAACAGGAAACCCCTGCCGCTGTACGGGATATGAAAGCCAGCTTATAAGTATCAAAGCATATATTGAATTTAAGAAATCTGGAAAGGCAGGTGTGTAATATGAGTTATGTAAATCGTCCGGTCCAGAAAAAAGATGCGATGCAGCTTGTGACAGGGAAACCGGTATTTACCGGTGACTTAGTGGATAAGAATGCATTAGTGGTTAAGATTCTCCATAGTCCTCATGCCAATGCAATGATTGAAGATATTAATATATCCGTCGCTATGAAAGTTCCGGGAATCGAAGCTATTTATACATACAAAGATGTTCCTCAGAATCGTTTTACTATGGCAGGTCAGACGTATCCGGAACCAAGCCCATACGACAGACTGATTCTCGACCGTCATGTACGTTTCCACGGAGATGCAGTAGCAATCGTTGCCGGGGAAAGTGAAAAAGCAGTCAATAAGGCGTTGAAACTGATTAAAGTAAAATATGAGGTGCTCACGGCGATTCTTGATTTCCATAAAGCACTGGATCATGAGATATTAGTACATCCAGAAGATAACTGGAAAGCAATGTGTCCGGTAGGAGCAGATAATAAACGAAATCTCTGTGCCCGTGCAGAAGATGAACATGGCGATGTGGAAGCGGTTTTAGCCGATTGTGATGTTGTGTTGGAGAGAACATATCATTCCAAGGCAAACAGCCAGGCGATGATGGAAACATTCCGCACATATACCTATATCGATACTTACGGAAGACTCGTCCTCTTAAGTGCGACACAGATTGTATTCCATGTAAGACGAATCATGTCCCATGCACTGGGAATTCCAAAATCAAAGATTCGTGTTATTAAGCCACGTATCGGTGGGGGATTTGGTGCAAAACAGACCAGCGTAACAGAAGTATTTCCGGCATTTGTAACATGGATGACAAAGAAGCCGGCTTATCTGGTATATGACCGTGAGGAAACTCAGACTTCCGGATGTCCAAGACATGAAATGGAAATGCATGTGAAAATCGGTGCAAACAAAGATGGTAAAATCCGTGTTATCGATCTTCACACACTGTCAAATACAGGCGCATACGGTGAACACGGTCCTACGACAGTAGGCCTTTCGGGGCATAAATCCATTCCGCTTTACAGCAAGAATCAGGAAGCGTATCGTTTTACATACGACGTTGTTTATACAAATGTGCAGGCAGCAGGTGCGTACCGTGGTTATGGTGCGACGCAGGGGTTATACGCAATCGAAACAATTGTAAATGAACTGGCAGTTGAACTTGGCATGGATCCAGTAGAATTGCGTCAGATGAACATTATCAAAGAGGGCGGCGTGATGCCTGCTTATTATGGCGAGACAGCAAATGCCTGCGCATTAGACCGCTGCCTCACAGCAACGGCAGAGCGCATGAACTGGGAAGAAAAATATCCTTGCAAAGACATGGGTAATGGGAAAGTACGTGGTGTAGGAGTGGCTCTTGCGATGCAGGGATCCGCAATTTCTAACTGTGATGTCGGCGGTGCGACAATCAAATTATGTGATGATGGAACTTATATGCTCCACCTCGGAGCAGCTGACATGGGAACCGGCTGTGATACTGTTATGGCACAGATGGCAGCAGATGTACTGGAATGTGACTTTGATGATATTTCCGTAATTAGTGGTGACACAGACGTATCTCCATATGACTCTGGTTCCTATGCATCTTCTACTACTTATCTTACGGGTATTGCGGTAGAAAAAGCCTGCAGAAAACTGCGCGACAGCATCCAGAAAATCGGTGCGCAGCTTCTTGGCTGTGATGTAGAAGAAACAGATTTCAACGGAAAAACAGTTTCTCGTTTAAGCGAAGAAGAAGGCGCAAAGAATGAAGTAACATTATTTGAAATTGGTGTGAAAACACAGGTAAATAATAGTTACGAAACACAGTTTACTGCAACTGCAAGTTCTCCGGTTTCTCCACCACCATACATGGCTGGTATGGCGGAAGTGGAAATCGATACAGAGACGGGTGAAATTCGCATGATCAACTACGAAGCGACGGTAGACTGCGGAACACCAGTAAATCCAAACCTCGCAAGAGTTCAGACAGAAGGCGGTATTGCGCAGGGGATCGGAATGGCTCTTTTCGAAGATATCTCATACGGTAAGCACGGAGAAATCCGCGAAAGAAACTTTATGCAGTATAAGATTCCGACTCGTCAGGATGTAGGACGAATTAATGTTGAGTTCGAAGCAAGTTACGAACCAACAAGCCCATTTGGGGCCAAATCCATCGGAGAAGTTGTAATCAATACCCCATCTCCTGCGATTACACATGCGGTATACAACGCAACTGGTGTATGGCACAGAGAACTGCCAATCACACCAGAGAAGATTTTAAAGAGTCTGAAGAAATAAAGGAAAAACAAATGGAAAACTTTGTTATTGTACGGGGTGGCGGAGATATCGCCACCGGAACAATTTACAAATTATATAAATGTGGATTCAAAGTCCTGATTCTGGAAGTACCGAATCCATCTGCAATCCGTCGAAACGTGGCTTTCAGCGAAGCTGTTTACGAAGGAGAGCAGACGGTGGAAGACCTGACCTGCTATCTGGCGTCTGATCTTGATGAGGCAATGAAAATGCTTGATGGAGGGAAACTTGCGATGCTGGTGGACCCGAAAGGAGAAAGTATCCAGAAATTGAAACCGTTGGCCGTGGTAGATGCAATCCTGGCGAAGAAAAATCTCGGAACGTATAAGGGCATGGCGGATATTGTCATTGGCCTGGGACCTGGGTTTACGGCTTCTGGAACGGGAGTTTCTGAGAGCGTGGATTCTGATGTGGTGACTGGTGATGTGCATGCGGTTATTGAGACTATGCGTGGACATTCTTTGGGCAGAGTGATTTATGAAGGAAGTGCGCTTGCGAATACTGGAATTCCCGGCGTTATCAAAGGATACGGCATCGAGCGTGTGATAAAAAGCCCGGCAGCAGGGATACTAAGAACAAAGAAAAACATCGCAGATGTAGTGAATACCGGTGATGTGGTGGCAATGATTGAATGTGAGGATAAGGATGCCTGTGATGTGAGGGAAATTCCAGTTCATGCGAGCATCGACGGAATTCTGCGAGGCATGATTCGCGATGGTTATCGGGTAACGAAAGGATTCAAGATTGCAGATATCGATCCACGAATGGAAGAACTGAACAACTGCTTTACGATTTCTGACAAGGCGAGATGCATTGCCGGTGGAGTTGTGGAAGCGATTATGTATTTGCGGAGGGGCAGCAATGAGTAAAAAACGTATAATTGCTGTGGTCGGTTCGGGCGGAAAGACAACCTATATAAAAAGCGAGGCAAAAAAATATTGCGCACAAGGACTTAAGGTTTTCGTGACTACATCTACGCACATGGCATTGGAAAAGGATATGATTGTTTCTGATGATGCCAATGAAATTATCCGGGTCATGAAAGAGAAGGGTTATGTGATAGCCGGGCTTCGCCATGGTGAAAAAATCCAGGGACTTTCAAAAGAAACTTATAAGAAAGTGTGTGAGCATGCCGATGTAGTATTGGTAGAGGCAGATGGCTCCAAACATTTACCAATCAAATTTCCTGCAGAGTATGAACCAGTCATTTACGAAAATGTAACTGAAATTGTGGTGGTGTGTGGTTTGCACGCACTCGGGAAGCCACTGAAGGAAGTGGCGCACAGGCTGGAACTTGTGAAAGCGTGTCTGAATAGAGAAAAAGGTGACATGGCTGGCAGTTGTGTGGTGGAAAACTATATTTGTGACGATACGATTGTTAAGGCTTATCACGTTCAGAAATTAGTCGAGAAGGGATATTTAGAACCGATGAAAGAAATGCATTGGGACAAAAAAATAGAAGTAAAAGCGACTCATGATGATTCTCTTTATCAAAGGGTTGTGGCCAAATTAATTGAGAACAGAATCGATGTTTCACTCGTAAAGGAAGAATGGTTTCACACACAGCCAGAGATTGTCATATGCGGTGGAGGGCATGTTTCCTATGAATTGGTGAAAATGGCCTCCTGTCTGGATTTTCACATCAAAGTGATTGATGACAGAGAAGAATTTGCCAATAAAGAAAGATTTCAGCTGGCGGACGAAGTTGTTTGCGACAGTTTTAAGAATCTGAAAAGGCACATGGTAAAAGATGCTTATTACGTTGTTATCACAAGAGGACACAAAGATGATTTTGATTGTGTAAGCACAATTCTTGGGGAATCTTACCAGTATTTAGGCATGATCGGAAGCAAATCGAAAGTGAAAGCAACGTTTGATCATCTTAGGGAGGTTGGCGTTTCGGAAGAACTGATTGAAACGATCCATGCTCCAATTGGTCTCAAAATTGGTGCGAAAACACCTGCCGAGATTGCAGTCAGCATTCTGGCTGAAATTATTCAGGTAAAAAATGAAAAATCAGTGTCCTTTGTTTCAAGAGAGCTTTCTGGTGTCAAAGAGCCCGGTGTGTTGTGCGTTATTATAGAAAAAACGGGATCTGCACCTCGCGGGGAAGGCAGCATGATGTATGTCACAGATGAGAAAATCATCGATACGATCGGCGGCGGTGCAATAGAATTTGCGGCAATCAAAGATGCGAGAAAAGTAAAAGAAGCGACAGTAAAAGAGTATTCGCTCAGCAACAGTGATGCCAGTGACATTGGTATGATCTGCGGCGGAACAAATAAGGTACTGTTCGTGCCATTGTAAAGGGAGAAAAAAGATGCGTGTCGGATGTGTGATTATGGCTTCCGGTGTCAGCAAACGCTTCGGCGAGAATAAATTATTGGTGGATTTCCATGGAAAAACGCTGATTGAAAGAGTTCTTGCCCTGACGCAAGGGAATCTGTTTGCCAGGAGAATTGTGGTTACAAGAACAAAAGAAGTCGCTGAACTTTGCAGAAAGCAGGGAATTGAAGTTATTCTTCATGAATTTTCGGGTAGAGGCGATGCTGTAAGACTTGGTGTGGACCGAATGATGGATATGGATGATTCGATAGATGGGTGTCTGTTCTGCCCATGCGATCAGCCTTTATTAAAACGAGAAAGCCTCGAAAAAATGGTTGAAGCGTTTGGAAAAGATGCCGAAGGAATTTTCCAGTTACGTTATGAAAGTAACTGTGGCGCACCAATGTTATTCTCCAGAAAATATTTTGAGGAATTGCGTCATTTGCCGGAGAAAAAAGGTGGTTCCTATGTGGCGAAGAAATATCCGGAAGTCGTGAAGTTTGTAGAAACGCAGAGTGAGATGGAACTTCAGGATATGGATACGAGAGAAGAATATGAGAGATTGTTGAACGTATAGAGATGGAAATTTATATAGAATTTCTATTAGAATAGAAGTATAATAACTGTCAGTGATAGCTTTAGAAAAGGAGTACAATCATGAATTGTTTAGAAGAAAGAATCTTAAAAGACGGTGTTGTGAAAGAAGGAAATGTTTTAAAGGTAGACAGCTTCCTGAATCATCAGATGGATATTGAATTGTTTAATGAAATGGCAAAAGAATGGAAGAAACGTTTCGAAGGAAAGAATATTAATAAAATTCTTACGATTGAGGCTTCTGGTATTGGAATCGCTTGTATCGTTGCTCAGCATTTCAATGTACCTGTTGTTTTTGCAAAAAAAAAGTAAAAGTATTAACATTGAAGGCGAAATGTATGTTGCAGAAGTCGAATCTTTCACACATAAGACGAAAAATCAGGTTATCGTAGCTAAGAAATTCTTAAACGAAGAGGATCGTGTACTGATTATTGACGATTTCCTTGCAAATGGATGCGCACTTCAGGGATTAATTTCCATTGTACAGTCTGCAGGAGCTACCGTTGAAGGAATTGGTATTGCGATTGAGAAAGGTTTCCAGTCTGGAGGACGCATTATCAGAAATTTCGGATACCAGCTTGAATCATTAGCGATTGTAGAGAGTATGGATCCGGAGACTGGAACCGTTCATTTTGTGGAACAGTAGTGGAATGTAACCGTAATAAAATAGATAGTACAAATCCATAAATATTACTTGTTTGACGTGATAAAGTGTTGAAATCCAGAAAAAAATGTGTTAGGATGGTAAATGGATTTTTTAAAAGTTCGGTCAGGAGGAATTTGTTATGGAAAAAATCAGAATTGGTATTGCAGGTTATGGTAACCTCGGAAAAGGCGTAGAATTGGCTATTCGTCAGAATGACGATATGGAATTAGTAGGCGTATTTACACGCCGTGATCCTGAAACTGTAAAATTAGCAACTCCAGATGCAAAGGCATATCGTCTGGATGATGCAAAAGATATGGCAGATCAGATCGATGTAATGATTATCTGCGGTGGAAGTGCAACAGATCTTCCAAAACAGACACCAGAATTAGCAAAATATTTTAACGTTATCGACAGCTTTGACACACATGCAAGAATCCCAGAACATTTTGCAGCAGTTGATAAAGTTTGTAAAGAAAATAATCACCTTGGATTTATTTCTCTGGGATGGGATCCAGGTCTGTTTTCTCTGAATCGTATTTATGCAGAATCTATTCTGCCAAATGGTAAAACATATACATTCTGGGGAAAAGGTGTAAGCCAGGGACATTCCGATGCGATTCGTCGTATTGATGGCGTGAAAAAAGGAATTCAGTATACAGTTCCTGTAGATGAAGCTCTGGAAGCAGTTCGTTCCGGAAAACAGCCAGAACTGACAACAAGACAGAAACATACAAGAGAATGTTTCGTTGTTGCTGAAGAGGGCGCTGATCTGAAACAGATTGAAGAATCCATCAAGACAATGAAAAACTATTTTGATGAATACGATACAACCGTAAACTTCATTTCTGAAGATGAATTTGATGCAGTACATAACAAAATGCCACACGGTGGTGTTGTTATGAGAAGTGGTATGACTGGTGATGGAGAAAAGACACATCAGATGATCGAATACCGTTTGACACTGGAATCCAATCCAGAATTTACTTCCAGCGTTCTGGTTGCATATGCTCGTGCAATGGCTAGAATGAAAGCAGAAGGTATGGTTGGATGTAAGACAGCATTTGATATTGCACCAGCTTATCTGTCCAGATTGAGTGGAGAAGAATTGAGAGCACATCTTCTGTAATAAGAATTGATGGAATAAAAAGACGATTTCTATGGGGATAAATCATAGAAATCGTCTTTTTTTGCGGCTTATAAAATGAAGAAATATATAGGGGCTGCGGCGAATCGGAAAATTGTAAAAAATTCGCCGCAGTTTTGAGGACAATTAAATATCCAGTTTCATGTCTCCGAATTTGATCCATTTATGTTTTCTCATAAATTCGCTGATTCCAAGAGATAATAAACCAGGAAGAAGGAAGTGTAATACGACGATTTTAATCATGACGATAACAGGATCTTCAGTAGCACTCATAACCTGATATGTCATAATCTGTCCAACGAAACCTGCTGTTCCCATACCGGAACCGGTAGCGTTGCTTGTCATATGGAACAACATAGTAGATACTGGTCCAAGGATTGCACTGGAAATAATAGCCGGAAGCCAGATAATTGGCTTTCTCATAATATTTGGAACCTGTAACATAGAAGTTCCAACACCCTGTGCAAGCAATCCGCCAACTTTATTTTCACGGTAACTGCAAACTGCAAAACCAACCATGTTGCAACAGCATCCTACGGTAGCAGCGCCAGCGGCAAGTCCGGACAGGTTCAGGATAACACCCAAAGCAGCAGAACTGATTGGAAGTGTAAGAATCATTCCCATCAGAACGGATACGATAATACCCATCAAAAATGGCTGCTGTTCAGTTCCCCAGTTAATCAGGCTTCCCAACCATGTCATGAAGCTTGAAATAGGAGGTCCGACTAAAATACCAACTGCAGAACCAGCACCAATCGTAATAAGTGGAGTGATGATAATGTCGATTTTTGTTTTTCCTGCTACGAGGCGTCCTACTTCAATACCAACATAAGCAGCAATAAATGCGCCAAGCGGTTCGCCAGGACCTGCAAGAATGATAGCACCTTCAGAGAGAATGGAACCAGCCAGAATCTTGGAAGCGAATCCACCTACCATACCACAGGTAGCAGCAGATAATACAACCAGAGGACTTTCTTTGAATTTGTGTGCTACACCAACACCGATGCCGGCACAAGTAGCTGCAGCTGCCATTTTACCTACAAGGAAAATCAGATTTCCAACAGAACCTCCAACGAGAGTACCAATCTGCTGGATGATCGTACCGATAATCAAAGTTGAGAATAATCCCATAGCCATACCACTAAGGCCGTCAATGAATACGCGGTTCAAATATTTTTTTATCAAATTCATGATAAAAACTCCTTTCTATGTATATGCAATTGTTAAACTTATTGAAGTTTACCATGAAAAAATAACAGATGCAATAGAAATGTAAACTAAACTGTAAATATAACTGTAAAGTTAAAGTGTAAATATGATTTGATAAAAATACAAGTGTTCATTATTGGATGTGTCTGGTGATGCTGGAAGGGGTACATCATATAATGATAGAAAAATATTTAAAAAACAGGAATATTTATAAAAATTTTAGATATAATAGTATAGAAACAAGGGAAGCTGATTTGACAAATGCTTTTATTAGGACTATAATTAATACAACATCGCGGGATGGAGCAGTCTGGAAGCTCGTCGGGCTCATAACCCGAAGGTCGCAGGTTCAAATCCTGCTCCCGCAATTTCAGAAGGCGTTTACTCTTAAATGTGAGTGAACGTCTTTTTTATTTCGCTTTGGGTAAGGAAGTATTCCTCTCCGAATTACAAATAAGTATAATTTTCGCAGCGTCAGGTATTGCTCATTACGCAGCGTAATAGGGTATATTTTCATAAAAGAAGAGGAAATTTGGATGGAAAGGAGCTGCTTATGCTTACAATTAATCATTTAACAAAACATTATAAAGGGAGCAATAAGGGTGTTACCGATGTGAGCCTGCATGTGGAGCCAGGAGATATTTATGCTTTTATCGGGCACAATGGGGCAGGAAAGACGACCACATTGAAATGTATTGCTGGTATTCACGGATTTGAAAGCGGAGAAATTTTCATAGGCGGACAAAGTATTTTGAAAAATGTCCTTGCCTGTAAGAAAAAATTTGCTTATATCCCGGACAATCCGGATTTATATGAGTATCTGACAGGAATTCAGTATTTGAATTTTGTTGCGGATATTTTTGAAGTAGGGATACCAGAGAGAGAACAGAGAATAGGACAATATGCGGATGCATTTGAAATAACAGCTTCCTTGGGAGATTTGATTTCTACATATTCTCATGGAATGAAGCAAAAGCTGGCGATTATTTCTGCGCTGGTGCATCATCCGAAACTGCTGATTCTGGATGAGCCTTTTGTGGGTCTGGACCCGAAGGCAGCAGTTATTTTAAAAAATATTATGAGAAATATCTGTGCAGATGGAGGGGCAATTTTCTTTTCAACTCATGTATTGGATGTGGCAGAAAAATTGTGTAATAAAGTGGCTATCATTAAGGATGGTGTTTTGATTGCACAGGGAAACATGGAAGAAATCGTAAAAGAAGGACAATCTCTGGAAGATATTTTCATGGAGGTGGTAAATGATGCCAAAGCAATTGAAAACATTGATTAAGTTGGAACTTTGCAATCTTTATGGATGGAATGTTTTTCGATTTACAAGGGATAAAAAGGAAAAACGAAAAAAACAGGCACTGATGCTGACTTGGGCAGTAGTGATTTTGCTTATGCTGTTTTATGTAGGGGGTCTGTCCTATGGACTGATATTTTTAGGGATGGGACGTATAGTGCCTGCGTATTTGATTTTTATTTGCAGTATTGTTATTTTCTTTTTTGGTATTTTTAAAGCAGGAAGTACGATTTTCAGGAAAAATGGCTATGATATGTTATGTTCGTTACCAGTTAGTCAGGCAAGTATTGTAATTAGCCGATTGACACGAATGTATGTAGAAAATTTTTTAGTTACTGTATTGGTGATGTTTCCTGGTATGGTTATGTATGGATGGATGATGCATCCGGCTTTTTCCTTTTATCTGTTGGAATGTTTGTCGGTAATGGTTATTCCTCTGCTTCCGATAACGGGTGTGGTTTTGGTTGGAGCGGTGATTACCGGAATTTCTTCAAGAATGAAACATAAAAGTCTGGTAATTTCTGGTTTGTCTGTAGTGTTGGTATTGGTTATCATGTTTGGTTCATCAAAACTTGCAGCATTGGAGGATACGATAAGTCTTGCAATGTTGGAATTGCTTGCGCAAATGGTAATGGATTTGTTAGGAAGACTCTATCCGCCGGCAGTTTGGCTAGGTACGGCAATCGTAGAAGGAAATTGGAAACAGTTTTTGTTATGTACGTTACTGTTTGTGATTGTGTTTTTCGCAGTAGCTGGTATGGTTTCCTGGAGTTTTCAATGGATCAGCAGAAATCTTTACAGTACATCTGCGAAGCATAATTACCAGATGAAAAAACTGGAGCAAAATTCTGTCTTGCGTGCCTTGGTAAAAAAGGAACTCAAGGGATATTTTTCATCCAGCATCTATGTGAGCAATACGATTCTTGGGCCAATTTTGGGTACAGTGTTTGCAGGAACGTTGCTTTTTGTAAATATGGAACAGATACTGGGGGAATTTCCGATGGAAATCGACCCGTGTGGCGTTGTGCCATTGCTTCTGGCGAGTATATTCTGTCTGATGACAACGACTTGTACATCAGTTTCTATGGAAGGGAAAAACTGGTGGATTGCAAAAAGTCTTCCGTTATCTACGAAAGTAATTTTAGATGCTAAAATCTTGATAAATCTGATTCTGATACTGCCGTGCTATTTTGTTGCGGAAATTTTTTTGATGATAGCATTAAAACCGAGTATGGGGGAAGTAATTTGGATTCTGGTTGCTCCGGCAAGTATTATTTTGTTTTCACTTGTGTATGGGATTACGATTAATCTGCATTTTCCGGTTATGAATTGGGAAAATGAAGTGACGGTGGTGAAACAGAGTGCGTCAGCTTTGATTGGGGGAATGGGCGGATTTTTGGTTGCACTTATTTGTATGGTGCTTGTTTTGGTTATGCCGGATAACTATGGCGTAGTTTTGAGATTTGTAATCTGCGTGGTGTTTATGGGTATGACGTATATTTTGTATAGAAGAAATAATCGGGTGGATTTGAGAGAGATTTAGAGTTTAAACACATGATTTTCTGTGCAGTGGGCGAACATATGTAAAATTATGATTAAATCATCCAGAAGAATGGATGAAATAACTTGTTGTGGCTAAAATTAATATTATTAATAGGAATTGTGGATTAATAATGTTTGAATTTGTCTAAAATTATCCATTTTTTGGATATTCTTTTTTAGAAAAAACATATATTAATCCACAATGTATTTTTATAGAGGAAATTTGTTACCGATTCCCCAACTGCCAAAACGCCACCGCGCTTGCAGCAGCAACATTTAAGGAATCAACTCCGTGTGACATCGGAATTTTTACGGTATAATCACAATCTGCAATGGTGGTTTCGGCTAATCCATCGCCTTCAGAGCCAAGGATAATTGCTAATTTTTCTTCGGACATAAGCTGTGGGTGGTCGATGCTGACGGAGTTATTACTGAGAGCCATAGCAGCGGTTTTAAAGCCCATTTGTTTTAATATCTGCATTCCTGTTTCTGGCCATGGAGCAGTTTCATCACCAATAAAAGTCCATGGAATCTGAAATACGGTTCCCATACTGACGCGGCTTGCACGGCGGTATAACGGATTGCTGCAGCCAGGTGTAAGAAGTACGGCATCCATATGTAAAGCAGCGGCAGAACGGAAAATAGCACCTACATTTGTTGGATTCATGACATTTTCTAAAATTGCAATTCTACGTGCATTTGCACAGACTTCCTGAACACGTGGCAGCGCAGGACGGCGCATGGCACACAATACACCGCGAGTCAATTGAAAACCGGTCAGTTGTGTTAAAACTTCAAAATCAGCAGTGTAGACGGGAATATTCCCACAGCGGCGAATAATGTCTGCAGCTTGCGTTTCGATATGTTTTCTTTCTAATAATAAGGAAACAGGGACATAGCCGCCATCCAGCGCGCGTTCAATCACTTTTGGACTTTCGGCAATGAACAGCCCCTTTTCCGGTTCATGACGGTTGATTAACTGGTTTTCTGTAAGTCGGGCATACACATCTAATTCAGGGACAGAAAAATCGGTAATTTCTATAATATTTGGCATGGGTAATCTCCTAAACAATCTAAGTAATATTAACTTTTTATTATAGTGGTTCTGGGTGGGTGTGTCAAAGAAGTTTGTGAATTTATGTTTGTGGGGATGAAAGTTTTAGAAAAAGTATGTTGAGATAAGAAAATGAATCATTAACTTGTTTTTGGGAAGTGGCACTCGGTTAAAAACAAACTAGAAATTGAAAAATGAGTCTGCAACTTACTTTTTAAGAAGTGGCATTTGGTTAAAAAGCAAACTGGAAACTAAAAAATGAGTCTGCAACTTGTTTTTCGAGAAGCAGCACTTGGTCAAAAGCGAGCTGAAATTGGAAAAATGAGTCTACAACTTGCTTTTCAGAAACTAACCCTTTGCAAAAAGCATGCTGGCAAGTAAAAAGTGGACTTGTAACTTGATTTTAATGAACTGCACATTAGCTCAGAGCAAGTTGATGCTTCATTTTTTTATTCTGACATGCTTTGTTGCAAATTCCATGTATAGATATGCAAGTTGTTGATTCATTTTCCTATTATCAACATGCATTCTTCCGAATCCAATTTTAGAAAAACAAGTTGTATACTCATTTTCGTATACCAGCATGCTTTTACCCAAATATCAATTATAGGAAAGCAAGTTAATGATTCATTTTCTTATTTCAACATGCTTTTCTAAAACTTCCACCCCCACAAACACAAATTTAAACTATCAAGAATATTTCAGGGGGATTCTTTTATTTTATACTTACTTATGATAAAATAAACCATAGTTTCGTAAACGGAAAAGGGGAAACCATATGGCAAAAAAGAAGAAAAAAAAGAAAGATGGATCAGGTTTCTTTTGGAAACTTTTATTTATCATAGCGTTGAGTGTATTTATTTTTTCGGGATATCAGCTATTTACAATTTATCAAGGATATAAAGCTGGTGTTGATGAGTATGATGCGGTTGCTAAAAATGTAGTTATGAAGTCAGAGGAGCCATTGGTTGCTGTGGAACAGAAAACTGCGGAAGATGGAACCGTTATTTTGTTTGAAGAAGCAACGTATCAGCCGCCAGAGGTGAATTTTGAAGAGTTGCAGCAGATGAATCCGGATGTGATTGGATGGATTGAAATAGAAGCACTTCCTGAAATCAGTTATCCGATTGTACAGGGAGATGACAACGATTATTATTTGCACAATACTTTCAAAAAGACAAGCAACAATGCTGGTTCTATTTTTGTGGATTATCGCAATGGAAGCAATTTTATCGATTGCAATACCATTATTTATGGACATAATATGAAAAATGGCTCCATGTTTGGAAAGTTAAAGTGGCTGACGGAGAAAGACAAATACAAAACAAGTAAATATATCTGGATTTGTACACCGGCAGCAAAATACCGTTATGAGATTTTTTCTATTCAATATGCGAGTGCAGTAAGTGATACGTATACATTTTTCGGCGGACATGATGATATTTTTGGAACATATCTTCAAAACATGAAAAGTAAATCGGTAGTGGATTTTAATACTACAGAATTAAATAAAGATGATTGTGTGATAACATTATCAACCTGTACATCGGATGATGATACAAGATATGTGGTACAGGCCAGATGGATTGCAACTTATTGATGGAATATTGTGCATAAAAAGGGTATTCCGGGGTTTAAAAGAACAGGAGAATGGGTATGGAACGTGAAATTGCAAAACTGCAGGAATTGATTGACAAGAATCAGAAAATCGCTTTTTTCGGAGGTGCAGGAGTTTCTACAGAGAGTGGGATTCCGGATTTTCGAAGTGTGGATGGGCTGTATAATCAGAAATATGACTATCCGCCGGAGACGATTTTGAGTCATACATTTTTCAGAAGATATCCAGAAGAATTTTATCGTTTTTACAGAGATAAAATGCTGGCTTTGGATGCAAAACCAAACAAAGCACATTTGAAACTGGCTGAATTGGAGGCGGCAGGGAAACTGACAGGAGTCATTACTCAGAATATTGATGGACTTCATCAGGCAGCAGGAAGTAAACATGTCATGGAACTGCATGGTTCTGTGCATAGAAACTATTGTATGAGATGCGGCAAATTTTATGATGCAGAATACATGCTTCATTCCACAGGAGTTCCGACCTGTGACTGTGGCGCCATCATAAAACCGGAGGTGGTTTTGTATGAAGAAGGTTTGGATAATGATGTGGTGAGAGATGCCATTTCTACAATTGCACAAGCGGATGTGCTGATCGTTGGAGGAACTTCACTGGCTGTTTATCCGGCAGCAGGGCTTCTGGATTATTTTAGAGGAAATGCACTTGTATTGGTAAATAAAGGTGCTACACCGCAGGACAAGAACGCAGATTTGTTGATTCAGAAACCGATAGGGGAAGTTTTTGCGCAGATTCAGTGTTGATGGCGGATTATGAAAAAGGAGAAAAGATAGCGTTATGGGGTATCAGTATGAAGTGGGAGATGTTGTGAAATTAAAAAAACAGCATCCATGTGGAAGTCATGAATGGGAAATTCTCCGTGTGGGTGCGGACTTTCGCCTCAAATGTATGGGGTGCGAACATCAGGTCATGATGGCCCGCAAAATTGTTGAAAAAAACACGAAAAATTTAACAAAAAAGAATATATAGGGACTTGAAAAATACAAACCTTTATGATAAAATACCACCTTGTGATATATAATTTATCCTTGTTTTCGGCATAAGTCGAAAGCCAAAAGTCCAAAAGGAGGTAAAACAGCATGAACAAATATGAATTAGCATTGGTTGTTAATGCAAAAATCGAAGATGAAGAACGTGCAGCCGTTGTAGAAAAAGCAAAAGCTCTTATTGCTCGTTTCAATGGTAACGTTACAGAAGTTGAAGAATGGGGTAAGAAAAGATTAGCTTACGAAGTTCAGAAAATGAGAGAAGGCTTCTACTACTTCATTCAGTTCGAAGCAGACGCAACATGTCCAGCAGAAGTTGAAAGACGCGTACGCATCATGGACAATGTATTAAGATATTTAGTTGTTAAGAAAGAAGCTTAATTTCCTTAAGTTCCAAGAAGCTCATTAAAGGTTTGTATGATACCTGTAGTGATGTTTTAGATTAAGAGAGGTAATAATATGAACAAAGTTATTTTAATGGGTCGCTTAACAAGAGATCCTGAGGTAAGATATTCAGCAGGAGATAATTCACTGGCAATTGCAAGATATACTCTGGCTGTAGACAGACGATTCAGAAGAGATGGAGAAGCATCTGCTGATTTCATCAGCTGCGTTTCCTTCGGGAGAACTGCAGAATTTGCAGAAAAATATTTCCGTCAGGGATTAAAAGTTGTAGTAAGCGGTCGTATTCAGACTGGAAGCTATACAAACAGAGATGGACAGAAAGTATACACAACAGAAGTTGTTGTAGAAGAACAGGAATTTGCAGAAAGCAAAGCATCCAGTGACAATTACCAGGCAAATAATAATTACGGTGGTTATAATCAGAGAAACAGTGCTCCAGCAGCTCCTATGGGAGGCGGACATGCAGCATCTGCAGATGGTTTTATGAATATCCCAGATGGTATCGACGAAGAACTGCCATTTAACTAAGATTAAGAACACTTCGAGTGTGTAACGTATATGAGGCCTGATGCGATGTGAGTCGCGTAAGGGTTGTAGATTCGGGAATAGGAGGTAAGACACATGGCTTACAATAAAGGTGAAAGACCAGATTCTCCAATGAAGAGAAGAGGCGGACGCAGAAGAAAAAAAGTTTGTGTATTCTGTGGTAAAGAAAACAACGAAATCAGCTACAAAGATGTTAACAAATTAAGAAAATACGTTTCCGAAAGAGGAAAAATCCTTCCAAGAAGAATTACAGGAAACTGTGCAAAACATCAGAGAGCTCTGACAGTAGAAATCAAAAAAGCAAGACATATCGCTATTATGCCATATGTAGCTGACTAATTTCTGGTTAGGAACATTTGTGAAATACGACCTTTAAATACAGCAAATGTATTTAAAGGTCTTTTTTTACCTTAATGTATATGTAAAAGTGCACGAAGTTGCGTATGGTTTTTTTACTTTATTATTACAGGTCTAAGTGGTATAATAGGTTAGCAGTGTATTATTTTTGATAGAATAGGGAAGGAAGCAGCTGTTATATCATAACATTGGATAGGGTATAAAAATGAACGATAAGATTAAATTAAAGGGACCATTGAAAGTATATATGCGTTGGCCAATTTTGTTGATTGCCTTGCTTGCGTTGATGAATATTGCGGTATACGTGGTGGATTTGAGAGCGGGTGCGGTGACGACGGCATTTGTAGCGATATATGTTTTGATGGCGGTGATGTTGTATTTTCATAAGCGTCCAGTTATTTTGAATGAGTTGATTTCTTTTGCGACGCAGTATGGTCAGGTTCAGAAGAAACTGATACAGACATTGGCATTGCCATATGCATTGTTGGATGCAGATGGTAAATTGGTTTGGATGAACGATGAGTTTATGTTTCTTGTAGAAAAAGACAAAAACTATCGTCGATTTATCGGTAATATTTTTCCGGAGATTACTCATGAAAAATTACCGCTTCATGGTGAAGTGAGAGAGTTTGAGATGCATTACCATGAACATGATTATCGCTTAAGTATGAAACGGGTGGAGATTGATGAACTGCTGGATGCTTCTACCATCGTAGATGTGGAAAATGACAGAAGTTATCTGATCGCTCTGTATTTGTTTGATGAGACAGAATTGAAGCGATATATCAAGAAAAATGAAGAAGAAAAGCTGGTTACAGGGCTGTTATATTTGGATAACTATGAAGAAGCTCTGGAAAGTGTGGAAGAAGTACGAAGCTCTCTTTTGGTTGCATTAATCGACCGTAAGATTAATAAATATTTTGCGTCTATTGATGGGGTAGTGAAAAAGCTGGAAAAGGATAAATATTTCCTTGTTATGACGAAGAAGTCGCTGGAGCTTTTGAAAGAAAAGAAATTTAATATTCTGGAAGAAGTAAAGACTGTAAATATTGGTAACGAGATTGCAGTTACATTGAGTATTGGTATCGGTATGAATGCGGATACGTATGCACATAATTCAGAATATGCACGTATTGCGATCGAACTTGCATTGGGACGCGGCGGCGATCAGGTTGTTGTAAAAGACGGCAACAACATTACGTATTACGGTGGTAAATCCCAGATGATGGAAAAGACAACACGTGTAAAAGCGCGCGTAAAGGCTCATGCACTGAAAGAATTTATGCTCAGCAAGGACAAAGTCGTTGTTATGGGGCATAAGATTACGGATGTGGATACTTTTGGTGCGGCAATCGGAATTTACCGCGCTGCGAAGACTTTGGATAAGAGAGCATATATAGTTATCAATACACCAACATCCTCGATTCGTCCATTGATGGAAAGCTTTCAGAATAGCCCGGATTACGATCCGAATATGTTTGTGAACAGTTATGAAGCAAAAGAATTAACAGACGACAATACGGTAGTCGTTGTCGTTGACACCAATAGACCAAATTATACAGAGTGTGAAGAATTGTTGTCCATGACCAAGACGATTGTTGTATTGGATCACCACCGTCAGGGAAAAGATGTGATTCCAAACGCGGTTCTTTCCTACATAGAACCATATGCTTCTTCTGCCTGCGAAATGGTTGCAGAGATTCTGCAGTATTTCTCAGACAATATTCGTATTCGAAATATTGAAGCGGATAGTTTATATGCAGGAATTATGATCGATACAAATAACTTCCTTACAAAGACTGGAGTTAGAACTTTTGAAGCAGCAGCATTTTTGCGTCGCTGTGGTGCTGACGTTACCCGTGTAAGAAAATTATTCCGAGAAAATATGGAAGATTATCGTGCGCGAGGGGATGCAATTCGCAACGCAGAATTGTTTAGAAATCATTATGCGATTTCTGTTTGTCAGAGCGAAGGATTGGAGAGTCCAACAGTCGTAAATGCGCAGGCAGCGAATGAACTTCTGAATGTAGTTGGTGTAAAAGCTTCTTTTGTACTTACTGATTACAAGAATACGATTTATATCAGTGCCCGTTCGATTGATGAAGTAAATGTACAGATTATTATGGAACGTATGGGCGGTGGCGGTCACTTGAATATTGCAGGTGCTCAATTGCCTCATTACAGTATAGCGGAAGCAAAAGATGAGCTGAAAAAAGTATTGCAGAAAATGTTAGATGAAGGAGATATATAGACGATGAAAGTTATTTTGCTTGAAGATGTAAAATCCTTAGGAAAAAAAGGTGAAGTAGTAAATGTCAGCGATGGATACGCTAGAAATATGATTCTTCCAAAAAAGCTGGGTATTGAAGCTACTGCTAAAAATATGAATGACCTCAAATTAAAGAAAGCACACGAAGAAAAAGTTGCTCAGGAAAATCTGGAAGCAGCAAGAGCGTTTGCGGCAGAATTAAAAACAAAAGAAGTTACTGTAACCATTAAAATTGGTGAAGGCGGAAGAACATTTGGTTCTATTTCTACAAAAGAAATCGCAGATGCAGCGAAAAAACAGTTAGGATATGATCTGGATAAGAAAAAACTGGTTCTGCCAAATCCAATCAAACAGTTGGGAACAACAACCGTTCCTGTGAAAATTCATCCAAAAGTAACAGGTGAACTGAAAGTTATTGTAAAAGAAGCTTAGGAGGTTTTTCATGGAAGAAGCTCTGATTAAAAGAATCCTGCCTCACAGTGAGGAGGCAGAACGTTCCGTAATCGGATGTATGATGATGAGCAGAGATGCCATTATGACAGCGGCAGAGATTCTCGTGGGTGAGGATTTTTATATGCAGCAGTTGGGCGTGGTTTTCGATTCCATGGTAGAACTTTATAATGAAGGGAAACCGGTAGATTTTGTAACTTTGCCGGAAAAGCTGAAAGAAAAAGATGTGCCGCCGGAAGTCAGCAGCATGGAATTTGCCAGAGATTTGTTGAATGCAGTTCCTACTTCGGCCAATGTAAAATATTATGCGAATATCGTCAGCGAGAAGTCCATGCTTCGTCGTCTGATCAAGTTGAATGAAGAAATTGCAAATACCTGTTATTTGAGCAAAGAACCGATAGAAGACATTCTGGAAGATACAGAAAAGAGAATGTTTCAGCTTCTTCAAAGAAGAAACAGTGGTGAGTATGTACCAATTCGACAGGTCGTACTGAATGCTTTGGAAACCATTGAAAAAGCATCACAGACTAAAGGAACGGTTACGGGTATTCCAAGTGGTTTTGTGGATTTGGATTATAAAACGTCAGGTTTCCAACCGTCAGATTTTATTCTGGTTGCGGCCAGACCATCTATGGGTAAAACGGCATTTGTCTTGAATATTGCGCAGCATGTAGCATTTCGGAAAAATAAGACGGTAGCTATTTTCAGTTTGGAAATGAGTAAGGAACAGTTGGTAAACCGATTGTTCTCGCTGGAATCAAAGGTTGACTCTCAGAAAATCCGTACCGGTAATCTGGAAGATGAAGATTGGGCAAAATTGATCGAAGGAGCTGGAATTATTGGTAATTCCAACCTGATTATTGATGACACGCCTGGTATTTCTATTTCAGAGCTGCGTTCTAAGTGCAGAAAGTTCAAATTGGAACATGGTCTTGATATGATTATCATCGACTATTTGCAGTTGATGTCAGGAAGCGGACGTGGCGGCGATTCCCGTCAGCAGGAAATTTCAGATATTTCCCGTGCATTAAAAGGGGTTGCCCGTGAGTTGAATGTTCCGGTTATTTCACTGTCACAGCTTAGCCGTGCGGTAGAAAAACGAGACGATAAACGACCGATGCTTTCCGACTTGCGTGAATCCGGAGCAATCGAACAGGATGCGGACGTGGTAATGTTCATTTATCGAGACGACTACTACAACAAAGATACAGAAAATAAAAATATGGCTGAAATTATCATTGCAAAACAAAGAAATGGTCCAATTGGTACCGTAAATCTGGTGTGGATGCCGGAGTATACACGTTTTGTCAATGCGAAAAAAGATTAAAAAAGGGTACGCCTGAGAGATTCTGGCGTACCCTTTCCTTATCTGTCGATGAGAAATTCTTGAGTTTGCTTGGGTAAATGATATAATGTATGTAGTGCCGGATTTGCGTGAATATAGGTTGGTGAGAAATATGAGGCGCATTTCTTGCGGCCTTGCTAAGGCAGGCATGTATTAATGGAGGTTAAGTATATGAATGATACCAGATACATGATTTCCGAAACTGCCAGAATGCTTCAGGTAGAACCCCATGTACTTCGCTATTGGGAGGAAGAATTGAAGATTCAGGTAAAACGGAATGAGATGGGACATCGATACTATACCGATAAAGATATTCAGACCTTTTTAAGGGTAAAAGAACTAAAGAAAAGTGGTATGCAGCTTCGGGCAATCAGAAAGATGCTGGATGAGCAGGGGGAAACCACGGAGGAGGAAGTACTTCCAACGATAAGGGAAGAACGGGTGGTGCCTTTTGTGAGACCGGATAGTAGTGGTTTACAGGATACGGCTTGTGAAAATGGTGACAAATTATCGGAAGGGTATACTTTACGGAATGTTCGAAAAAGTGTGGCTGGAGGAACATTGTCTGAAAATCGTGAAACTTATGAAAATCAGAGTACGAAAAAGCATGTGCTCGTCGAAAAGGACAAGCCTTCCGGCAAGCAGTCGAAAGAAGATCGGTTCTATCAGATTATGGAACGTTTGATTGATGAACTGAACACAGAGGAAGGAAAAGAAGGGCGTTACCGGAAATTGGATGAAGCGATCCGCAGGCATCAGCAGTCCAGAAAAATGGTAGCTGCGGCCATGGAAGATGGAAAAAAGGAAAAGAAAAAAGAAAAATCTCAAAAGAAAATATGGAAACATAAAAATAAAAGATGAGCGATTGTTACCAATCGCTCATCTTTTTCCATGCATTACTATACATCTAATGAAAATTATTCTTCAACGATAGCTTCTGTTGGACATACACCTGCGCATGTTCCACATTCTACACATGTATCAGCATCGATAACGTATTTTCCATCGCCTTCGCTGATAGCTTCTACTGGACATTCACCAGCACATGTTCCGCAAGCTACACATTCGTCTGTAATTACGTATGCCATAATAAAATCCTCCTTATATAATAAAACATAATTTAGAGAGATTACGACTCTCTGTTTATAGCCTTATTCTAATATAACAATCGCAAGATTACAAGTATAAAATTATAAACAATTTCATTCAATTTTGAAGGCTCAAGATTACTACTTGACAAATAGAGGAAGATAAAATAGTGTAATGTTATAGGTATTTGAGCAAAAACAATAAAAAAATACTATTTTTTAAAAGATAATGTGGAGGAACGTGTGATGAAATTTGATTTTACAACGATGCCGGACAGAAAAGGGAAGGATGCAATCGCAGCGGAAGTTTTTCCAAATTTAACTCCGGAACAGTTAGAAACTTTTAAAATTAAAGATGGTTTTAGTCTGATTCCTATGTGGGTAGCAGATATGAATTATGCAACTGCGCCATCTATCTGTGAACGTATGGTAGAGAGAATTCAGCACCCATTGTTTGGATATTTTATGCCAAGAGAAGAATATTTTGATGCGATTATCAAATGGCATGAAAGAAGAAATGGCGTAGAAGGTCTGACAAAAGAATCGATTGGATATGAAAATGGAGTATTGGGCGGTGTTGCTTCTGCTCTGCAGGCATTTACATCTCCAGGAGAACCAGTATTGTTACATTCTCCAACATACGTTGGATTTACAGGTACAATGAACAATGCAGGAAGAACCATCGTACACAGTGATCTGGTGAAAGACGAAAACGGCGTATGGCGTATGGATTACGAAGATATGGACAGAAAGATCAAACAGCATAACATTCACTGTGCTATTTTCTGTTCTCCACACAATCCAAGCGGACGTGTTTGGGAAAGAGAAGAAGTAGAAAAAGCGATGGAAGTTTACAAGAATAATGATTGTATCGTTATTTCTGATGAAATCTGGTCCGATTTGATTCTTCCAGGCCACAAACATGTTCCAACACAGAGCGTTTCCGAAGATGCAAAAAACAGAACAATCGCTATTTATGCACCATCCAAAACATTCAGTTTGGCTGGTCTGGTTGGCTCTTATCATATTATTTACAACAAAATGCTTCGCGACAGAGTCATGAATGCAAGCAATACTTCTCATTATAACAGCATGAACGTATTGTCTATGTATGCGCTGATGGGTGCTTACGAAGAAACCGGAGAAGAATGGCTGGAAGAATTGCTGCAGGTTCTGAAAAAGAACGTAGACTACGCTTATGACTTCATTACAGAAAATTGGAAAGGCGTAAAACTTTCAAAACCAGAAGGAACATACATGCTGTATCTGGATTGCAGCGAATGGTGCAAAGAAAACGGAAAAGATATCGGGGATGTGATTTATGAAGGTATGACATACGGTGTTATCTGGCAGGACGGACGCCCATTCAACAGACCGGACAGCATTCGTATGAATCTGGCTGTACCATATGACGTAATGGTAGATGCTTTTGACCGTCTGAACACCTATGTTTTTAATAAATAGAAAAAATTTCCTTATTGGTTCTTTCGTATAAATTTAGTTGATTATAAGAACAAATAGTATTATAATGAGGAAAGCGTTGAAAAAAGGAGGACTTGATCATGGCAAAAACAGTTTCTAAAGACATGATTATTGCTGATTTGATTAAAGTTGATACTAACATCATTTATATCCTGATGAGAGCTGGTATGCACTGCATCGGATGTCCATCTGCTCAGGGAGAATCTCTGGAAGAAGCAGCTCTGGTTCATGGATTAGACCCAGACATGTTAGTTGATCAGATTAATGATTATCTGGCTCAGTAATTAGTGAGAATAAATAAAGCTGTCGCTTGGGCGACAGCTTTATTTATTTTGTTAAAATACCCCAAGAATTTTTAACAATAACAAAAACAACACAAACAAAATAATCGGTTTTACAATTTTACTTCCCTTCGTCATCACAAGTCCGGCCCCTACATAATTTCCAGCCATATTAAACACTGCCGCAACCAGTCCCAACGCAATCACACATTGATCGTTTAATAAAAATACAGCAAGCGCAGTGATATTTGTGGTCAGGTTAATAACTTTTGCCTGTGCGTTTGCAGTAGAAATATTCATTTTTGCAAAAATCGTAAATGCAATGATCAGGAAAGTCCCTGTTCCTGGTCCGTAAAATCCATCGTAAATTCCCACGATAAAAGCAGAAATTCCTGCGGTTAGATAGGTTCTTTTATTTAAAACAACGGTGTCTGTTCCGTGGTCGCTGAATAAGTGTTTGTTTAAAACTACAAATGCGGAAACAGGAAGTACCACAAACAAAACATATTTCATAACATCTTCGCTTACCATTAAGGATAAATGTGCGCCAATGGTAGAACCGCAGATGGCAGCAATCACCGCCGGGATGGCAAGACGAAAATTAACCAATCCATTTTTTATAAAACGGAAAGTAGCTAATGAGGTTCCGCATGCGGAAGATAATTTGTTGGTGGCAACCGCCTGATGAGCGGGCAAACCGGCGATTAAGTAAGCTGGTAAAGAAATCAGACCACCGCCGCCGCCAATGGAGTCTACGAAGCCTGCAAGAAATAAGAATGGGCAGACGATTAGGAAGGTTTGAAGGGTTAGTTCCATAATGAAAAGTTCTCCTTTGTAAAGTATTTGGTGAATGAGCAGATAAAACCGCGAATAAATATCAAACTATCTGCTGCGATTATACATAAAAATCAATAATAAGCAAATAGAAATAAATAATTTATTGGTTCTATATGCAATAGGCATAAGTTAACGGCAAAAAAATCAGGTCAGGAAGAACAGATTTTTTTGCCGTTTTAAGAAATAGTTTCGATATATAATCAAGCGAGTGCAAACAATTGCTGCAATGCCCGTTCAGCCACAATAACTTCCCCATGTTCCTGAAGATGTGCTTCTCCTGCAGGAGTACATGCTTTTCCACTTCCATATTCGGAGAGGATATTGCAGACTTTATTAAAGAGCTCTGGTGCCATACCGGATTGATGAAGAATCAAAAGATATTGTTGTCTTTCATTTTTGTATAAAGTGTTTTCGCCATCATAACATCCATTCAATCCTTTGGATGCGGCAATTACGTGGTCCAAAGATACAAAAGTGAAAATACGTGTCAAATCAGGTGTCTTTTCTACAGATGGTGTGTCTGCATCCGTTGTTGGTTCGGCAGGTTTGGCTTCTTTATCTTTTGTCTTGGTTGTTGCCTTTTTGATTGCAGAATCACATAATTTTTTAAATAAATCCAACATGTCATCGGCGCCGGAAACTTCAGGGGCGTCAGAATTGGAAAGTACATCTTCGTCCCCGCCCGGAGCAAATTTGGAAAAACGGGTATCCAGTTCTTCTGGATTCTCTACCTTAGTGATGATCAGTACAATCGTGTCCGGTGTTGTAGGAATTGCTTCTATCATAATTGGGATGTTGTCTGCCTCAAAACCATATTCTGCATGCGCCTGCATCATCATTTCGCGGAATAAAGATTTCGCTTTTTCAGAGCCATAAGCAAGTTCGCTGAGCTTGAGCTGGCGGGCTGCGAGATCTTCGCTGGTTAATGTACAACGAATTTGATTGTCATTTAATTTTTCTATTTTCAAGATATCACATCCTTCTATTTGAAATCGTTCAGTGAAGCCAATACTTCTATGATATTATATACTAATGCCTGCAAAAATGTAAAGAACTTCTGTTTTTTTCATTTTATTCTTGAATTTTTTATTTATCCAGGTATAATAAAAAAAGAAGAGGCGGTACAATCCCAGGAGAGGATGTGATGCCTGCCAGTATAGACGATTTCAATGGTTGATTTCTATTTAGCATTTCAAGTTTTTATGATTCCATTCGGTTTTTCACCGAAAAAGTTCCCAATTAATAATGAAAAATAAGGGAAGGTATCGTCTTTTCGTATACAAACGATAAGAATTTTTTTGAAATAACATACAAACGATGAGAGTTTCTTGGAATATTAAGAGAGGATGCGATTATATATCACAAAAAAGATCGCTGTTATTTGTATGGTAAAACGAGAAAAAGAACAAAAAAGACGTTTTCGAAAAGAGTTAAACGCATACGCACAGATTGGAGTCACCTTATGGTTGGATGGCTCCCCAAGTACACCCAGAGAAATTGAAAAGGCACATAGAGCTGCCGAACAACATACATATATGAGAGATTACGTTGCGGATTCACAGGGGCGGTTGATTCGTCTGGAATTTGACACCGTAAAGGAGAAGTAATGTAAAATTACTTCCGGCACCGAGGCAGGTTCCCTCTTATGCATACAGAGTCATCGGTTTTATAAACCGATGACTCCGGTGCCGGAAAAAAGTGAAAAATGTAGAAGAAAAGGATGACGGATTTGTTTTCTGTTGGTATAATAAAATTACTGTTTTTCAGTATGTTCGCATGAGAAAGAGTTTGCTTGTGGGATATCGTTTGAAATTGCACAGATTGAAATTAGAGAGAGGATTATACACATGAAAAAACAATTGTTGCCGGTAATAGTGGTAGTATGTTTGATTTTTATCGTGGCTGGTGCCGGTGCGGTATCATTTGTGGTCAATAAATATTCCCCATCAAAAGAGCGCATGGATGGGAATGAATATTTTCAGTTGACCAGTGAGGAAGAGGCAGCTCTTGTGGTAAATCAGGAGATTGTAGAAGAAAAAGTGAAAATAATCGACGGCAGATATTATGTGGAAGATGCTGTTGTTGGAAAATATATTAATAGTAGATTTTATTGGGACGAACAGCAGAAGGTAATGTTATATACCCTGCCATTGGAAGTGGTTGAGCTGCATCCGGATGTAAAAGAATACCAGACATCTGAGGGGGTTCAGACCACCGAATTTGTGATTTTGAAATCTGTGGGAGATTCTTATTATCTGGATTGGGAATTTATTCAGATGTTTTCAGATATGGAATCAGCAGTATATGAAGAACCAAATCGTATCGTGATCAGAACGGATATAGGGGAATCAACGGTTGTTACGGTTACTGAGGCGGGTTCTATTCGCCAAAAAGGCGGAATCAAAAGTGTGATTGTGACGGATGCTGAAAAAGAAGAACAGTTATATCTTTTGGAAGAAATGGATAACTGGAGTAAAGTTGCTACACAGGATGGTTATACAGGGTATATTGAAAAAGATAAATTGTCTGATCCTGAGGTAGTTACGTTTGCAAGTGCAAGTACCTTGCCTGAATATACAAGTATGAAAAAAGATTACAAGATCAATATGGCATGGCATCAGGTAACCAGTCAGGAAGGAAATGATTTATTGTCTTCTGTGCTGAGTGAAACACAGGGATTGAATACGATTTCACCAACTTGGTTTTCTGTCATTGATAACAATGGAACAATTTCCTCTCTTGCGAGTGCAGAGTATGTGAATCAGGCACATGGCATGGGATTGGAAGTTTGGGCATTGATAGATAATTTCAGTACGTCGGCAAATACACTTACATTTTTGTCAAACCGACAGGCGAGAACCAATATTATTCAGCAATTGATGGCACAGGCAGATGCCGTTGGATTTGATGGTGTGAATCTGGATTTTGAGTCTATTACGGAAGAACAGGCACCTCATTATGTGCAGTTCATTCGTGAGTTGTCTGTGGCATGCAGACAGAAGGGACTGGTATTTTCTATTGATGTTCCGGTTCCAACATACACAGCATACTATAATCGTACCGAGATGGGAATTGTAGCTGATTATGTAATTATCATGGGTTACGATGAACATTATGGCGGTGGAGATGTGGCAGGTTCTGTGGCGTCTATTGATTTTGTAAGAAATGGAATCATTGATACACTGGAGGAAGTTCCGGCCAACAAAGTGATCAATGCGATACCATTTTATACCCGTGTGTGGAGAGAACCATACGGTGGCGGCAATCTGACCAGCGATGTTCTGGGAATGAATGGCTGTTCTACTTATATTGCTGAAAAAGGAATGGATGTTTATTGGGATACCTCTGTAGGGCAGAATGTAGCATCACTGGAAGGTGATGATGCTCTGTATACGATTTGGGTAGAGGATGAACAGTCTATCGAGGAAAAAATGAAACTGGTTCCGGAATATGGTCTGGCAGGGGTTTCGGCGTGGAAATTAGGATTTGAGAGGGCATCGGTGTGGCCGGTAATTTCACAATATTTGAATTAGCAGAAAGGTGGTAGTATCATGGCAGATGAAATGTTTAAAACGACATTGATGGGTGGTTTTGATAAAGATGATGTATTGACAAAAGTGCAGGCTATGAAAGATGAAGCATATGCAGAAAAATCAAAACTCATCAAAGAGAAAAAAGAGAAAGACAAAAAAATTGATGAACTGAACAAACGTCTAAGCTTGAAAGATGTGCAGAGAGATCAGCAGATGATGGAACTGAAAGCAGAGCATGAAAAAGAGATGGACGAAATTCTGGAACGTCTGCGTATGAAAGAAGCACAGAAAGATAAACTGGAACAGGAGATTCAGGTAAAATACCAGAAATATATTGACCGTTATGATCTGATTGGAAGTTTGATTCTGGATGCGCAGGAAAAAGCAGAAAAGATTATCAAAGATGCAGAAGAAACACGCGATAAGATGCTGGAAGAAGCAAGAATCGAAGCACAGAGATGTCTGGATGCAGTGCAGATAGAAGTAGATGATAAGCTTGCAGAAGGAAAGAGAAAATATATTGCAGTTCAGGAAGAAATGAACGAGATAGTAGAACTGATCAATCAGGCACAGAGAAGATTCATGTCTTCTTATCGTGAAGTGCATAAGATTATCAGTACGATGCCGGAATCTTTACGAGAACTGGAAGACGAGTCTACAGAAGAAGTAATGGATGAGGGTGTTTCTGAAGAAGAAGTACTGGGAACTTTCGAAACTCTGCAGGCTGAGTCGGAGATGGTGGAAAATTCGGAGGAAATTTCAGAAGAGGCAGAAGAAGATGATTTTGAAGAAACAGAGGCTTTGGAAGAAGATTCTCTGGATGAAGAAGATGATATTCTGGAAGACGAGATTATGCGTATTCTGGAAAGAGAGGATCATGAGGAAGAATAAAAATGGTTATCAAGCGTGAATTTTGGTTTTCTCCGGCGAAAGAGAATCGGACATTGCATATTTATTTGCCGGATTCTTATTATGAAACAGAGGAACGTTACCCAGTGATGTATTTTTTTGATGGGCATAACTTGTATTATGATGAAGATGCAACGTATGGAAAATGCTGGGGTCTGAAAGAGTTTATGGATCAGTGGGAAAAGCCAATGATCATCGTCGGAATTGAATGTGGTCACGGAAAAAATCAGCGTTTGAGTGAGTATTGTCCTTACACCGTGAATCAGGGATTCATGGAAGGCGTAGAAGGAACGGGGGATGTGACTTTTCGTTGGATCATTGAAGAGGTGAAGCCAATGATTGATAAAGAATATCGTACCTGGTGGAATCGCGAATGTACAGGAATTGCGGGTTCCAGTATGGGTGGTCTGATGGCTCTGTATGGTGCTGTTCGTTACAATCAGTGGTTTTCCAAGGCTGCATGTGTATCCAGCGCGATTGGAATTTGCATGTCCCAGATAGAACAGGATTTGGACGATTATCCAGTTGATACAGATACAAGAGTATTTTTGTCATGGGGAACACGAGAAGCCTTTGGTGTGACTGATCATGAAAATGAAGATACGACAAGTCCAACTTCTCAGGCGAATCGTTCTGTAGCGAACATATTGGAATTGCAGGAGGCAGCAGTTGAAGTGTATTGCCAGATAGGTGGCGGACATTGCGAAGCAGATTGGCAGTATCTGGTGCCTGATTTCATGGATTTTCTGTGGATGAGATAAAATAAAAGATTGAAGAAAGCTTTCGAAGCATATACTTATGATAAAGATGTTTCGGGAGCTTTTTGTTTTGAAGAAGCATTTGGAAGTGGGAATGACCGTGTTGCTGCTTTTGGGCGTATTTTTGATGTCCAGAGAAAGTGCGAGAATGGTGAATAGTACAACAGAAACATCTCGCTGGACCGTGGTTGTAGATGCCGGACATGGGGGAAGCGATCCGGGAAAAGTCGGGGTCAACGGTGAGAAAGAAAAGGATATTAACCTTCAGATCGCAGAAAAAGTAAAAAAGAAACTGGGAGAGCAGCAGGTTCAGGTGGTTATGACAAGAGAAGAAGATAAAGATCTGGCGCCGGAAGGAAGCAGCAACAGGAAACGAGACGATATGAAAATGCGGTGTCTCTTGATTCAAAATGCCCAGCCGGATTGTGTGGTGAGTATTCATCAGAACAGTTTTTCTGATGCTTCGGCGAAGGGGGCACAGGTATTTTATTTTGAAGGCTCAGAAGAAGGAAAACGATTGGGAGAAACGCTGCAAAGTTTTCTGGTGGAGTATCTGGATAAGGAAAATCATCGACTGGCAAAAGGAAACACCAGTTATTATTTGTTGAAAAAGACAGAAGTTCCCTTGGCCATTGCTGAATGTGGATTTTTGAGCAATGGGGAAGAAGCAGCGCTGTTGGTAACAGAGGAGTATCAGGAAAAGGTAGCGGAAGCGATTTGTGAAGGGATTCTGGCATATTTGGCGGAAAAAGAGGCAGAAATACTATAAAAATCTGTAAAATAGAAAGAAAACTGGGGAATTAACACTTGCCCCACAAGAAGGACTTTAGTATACTAAAAATGTTGAATTGTCTTTAGAAAAAAGGTGAGAATATGAAAACAAAAGTGATTCGTATGAATCTTGATAATATATCTTATGAAGCAATTGAAGAAGCCGGAAAGATTTTGCAGGACGGTGGTCTGGTTGCATTCCCGACAGAAACCGTATATGGTCTGGGAGGCAATGCTTTGGATGAACAGGCAGCAGAAAAGATTTATGCGGCGAAGGGAAGACCTTCGGATAATCCGTTGATCATACATATTGCAGAACTGGATGCTTTGCATAAGATTGTGACGGAAGTACCTGAAAAGGCAAAAATGTTGGCAAATGCATTTTGGCCGGGACCTTTGACTATGATATTTCCGAAAAAAGAGACGGTTCCTTACGGTACAACAGGAGGATTGGAAACGGTTGCGGTACGTATGCCAAACCATCCACTGGCACTTGCACTGATTCGTTCAGCTGGTGGATATGTGGCGGCACCGAGTGCTAATACATCAGGACGCCCAAGTCCCACATTAGCAGAACATGTGGAAGAAGAT
>JAXJUX010000114.1:0-7725 GCA_036308845.1 Ruminococcus sp. | reverse complement strand
GTTTTACGTAATCATACAAATTTTACGCCTACGAGATCGAAAATCCTTTTCTTAGATTGACTTTGGCGCGAAGGCGTTCCTGAGCGTCAATTTAGTCAATCTTAGAAAAGATTTGAGAAGGAGCGGCCTGTTATTGAAAAGCAATAGCAATTATCTGCGTCCGTTCCCCTCCGAATTACAAATAAGCAAGAATAGAAAAAAGGAGGTGTCCGTTTGAATATAAGAGAAATATCTGAAGAAAAAGAATACAAGTATTTGAGTCCTTACGCTTCGCACAGCCGGGAATCGAAGGGACGAAAGCGCCCGGAAGCGGAGTGTGATATCCGTACGATTTATCAAAGAGACCGTGACAGAATCATTCATTCCAAAGCGTTTCGCAGATTGAAGGATAAAACACAGGTATTTTTGGCGGCGCAGGGGGATCATTATCGTACACGATTGACGCATACTTTGGAAGTATCGCAAATTGCCAGAACGATTGCGAAAGCACTGGAATTGAACGAGGATTTGGTGGAAGCGATTGCGTTGGGGCATGATTTGGGACACACTCCATTTGGACATGCAGGAGAAGATGCCTTGAACGAAATTTGTCCCAGCGGTTTTGCACATTATAAGCAGAGTGTTCGCGTGGTAGAAAGATTAGAGAAAAATGGCAATGGATTAAATCTGTCCTGGGAAGTGTTGGATGGAATTATGAATCATAGAACATCAGGAAATCCATCGACGATGGAAGGGCAAGTGGTTCGTCTGTGTGATAAAATTGCCTATATTCATCATGATATGGACGATGCAGAACGAGCTGGAATTTTTAGTGAGGATGATATACCGATTACTTTGCGGGTAATGTTGGGAGATTCCTGTAAGGAACGATTAAATACATTTATCCATGATATTATCAAGAATAGTTATGGGAAGAATCAAGTTTTAATGTCTGAGGATGTGGAAGAAGGGATGCGGGCACTTCGACAGCTCATGTTTGACAATGTTTACAGAAATCTGGAAACAAAAAAGGAAGAACAGAAAGCGAAGCGTATGCTTCAGGAATTATATACATATTATAGTAAGTATCCGGAACAGATGTCCAGTGAATATCGACGGCTGATCAAAGAGGGAGAAGCGAAGGAACGAGTGGTGTGTGATTATATTTCAGGAATGACCGATCAGTATTCTATGGTGAAATATAAAGAATTGTTTGTGCCGTCGGGTTGGGCAAAATATTAGTGGATGTTGGAACCGAATTTTACAACGGATGGAGAGGGAAGTTCTAGAATTTGAAATTTTGGAAAAATAATAAAAATTTTTATAAAAAAGAAGGAAATAGTCAATTTTTGCGGAATAATAAATAAGGAATATGAAAATCAGGGAAAAGTTGCGAAATGATTGGATGGTGATAGCATGCGTTATTCAGAGGATTTAATAGAAGAGATCCGAATGAGGAATGATATCGTAGATGTAATTTCCGGTTATGTGAAATTGCAGCGAAAAGGGAGCTCTTATTTTGGACTTTGCCCGTTTCACAATGAAAAATCGCCGTCATTTTCTGTCAGCCCTTCCAAGCAGATGTATTACTGTTTTGGATGTGGCGCAGGAGGGAATGTATTTTCCTTTCTGATGGAATATGAAAACTATACATTTGTAGAAGCATTAAAAGTGCTGGCTGAGAGAGCAGGGATTGATTTGCCGCAGCTTGAATATTCGCAGGAAGCGAAGGCACAGGCGGATTTAAAAGCGACACTTTTAAGTGTAAACAAAGAAGCAGCCAAGTATTATTATTATCAGCTGCGTGATAAGAATCAGACACAGGGCATGCAGTACTTGAAAAATCGCGGATTGAGCGATGAGACAATCAAAAAATTTGGTCTGGGATATTCCGATAAGTTCAGCGATAATTTATATCGGTATTTGAAAGGAAAAGGATATTCCGATGAAATTTTGAAGCAGTCCGGTTTGTTCAATGTTGACGAACGTAGAGGAATGTACGATAAGTTTTGGAATCGTGTCATTTTCCCAATCATGGATGTAAATCATCGCGTGATTGGATTCGGAGGACGCGTGATGGGAGATGCGAAACCAAAGTATCTGAACTCACCGGAGACCAAAATCTTTGATAAGAGCCGTAATTTATATGGGTTAAATCTGGCACGTACATCCAGAAAACGTAATCTGATTATCTGCGAAGGTTATATGGATGTAATTTCCATGCATCAGGCAGGATTTAATAATGCAGTTGCGTCGCTGGGAACAGCTTTGACTTCCCAGCAGGCAAGTCTTTTAAAACGCTATACAGAAGAAGTTTTGATTATTTATGACAGTGATGAGGCAGGACGAAAGGCAGCACTTCGAGCAATTCCGCTTTTGAAAGCGGCAGGCCTGAACACAAAAGTAATTGATCTGAAACCATATAAAGATCCGGATGAATTTATCAAAGCAATGGGTAAAGAAGCTTTTCAGGAACGGTTGGATCGTGGCATGAACAGCTTTCTGTTTGAAATCAAAGCGCAGGAAGATCAGTATGATATGAATGATCCGCAAGGGAAAACCGATTTTTTCAAAGAAACGGCCCAGAAGCTTTTACGATTCGAGGATGAGATTGAGAGAAATAATTACATGCAGGCTGTTGCAGAAAGTTATCGGATACCGGTTGAGAACCTTCGAAAGATGGTCAATCGTCTGGCGATGCGCGGCAGTGGTTATGTGGAACCAGTAAAACCCAAATCAGGAAAAAACAAAGTACAGGAAAAACAGAATGGATTTGAATTATCTCAAAAACTGATGTTGACCTGGTTGACCAGTTATCCTGATATATACAAAGAGGTTTCCCGTTATATCAGTCCTGAAGATTTTACAAATCCGTTATATCATAAAGTAGCGGAGATGTTATTTGAGCAGTATGCGAACGGAGATCCCAATCCGGCTCGCTTATTGAATACATTTACAGACAGTGAAGAACAAAAGGAAGTGGCCGCAGTATTGAATGCACGAATTCCGCTGGAAACAGATGAGGAACGAAAAAAGGCACTTCTGGATGTGATTTGCAGATTGAAGGAAGACAGCATTGTACAGCGCACGGCAAATCTGGGACCGACAGACATGCAGGGACTTATGTCTTTGATGCAGTCCAAGCGTGAGTTGGAAGATTTGAAGGCGGGTAAGGTGCATATTTCTTTTAATTAAGGATAAAATATAAACAATCTATGGAAGGATGGAAAATAAATGGAAATGGATAAAGCCCAGTTTGCTGAAAAACTGAAAACCCTGTTGGAATTGGGGAAAAAGAAAAAAAATGTTCTGGAATATCAGGAAATTAATGATTTCTTTCAGGGAGTGACACTCACCAGCGAACATATGGATATGATTTATGAATATCTGGAAAGCAATGGTGTAGATGTTCTTCGTATTACAGAAGAAGATCCACTGCTTGAGACAGATGATATTTCTACAGAAGAAGTAGATATGGAAAATATCGACCTGTCTGTTCCAGAGGGTATCAGTATCGAAGACCCGGTACGTATGTATCTGAAAGAAATCGGTAAAGTACCTTTGTTAAGTGCAGAGGAAGAAATCGAATTGGCAAAACGTATGGAAAAAGGGGATGAAGCTGCTAAAAAACGTCTGGCAGAAGCAAACCTTCGTCTGGTAGTAAGTATTGCCAAACGTTATGTGGGACGTGGAATGCTGTTTCTGGATCTTATTCAGGAAGGTAATCTGGGTCTGATTAAAGCTGTTGAAAAATTTGACTATACAAAAGGATACAAATTCAGTACGTATGCTACATGGTGGATTCGTCAGGCCATTACAAGAGCGATTGCTGACCAGGCAAGAACCATTCGTATCCCTGTGCATATGGTAGAAACCATCAACAAACTCATCAGAGTTTCCCGTCAGTTGCTTCAGGAATTAGGCCGTGAACCAACTCCAGAAGAAATTGCGGAAGAAATGAACATGCCTGTTGACCGTGTACGTGAAATTCTGAAAATCTCTCAGGAACCAGTATCTTTGGAAACACCAATCGGTGAGGAAGAAGACAGCCATCTGGGTGATTTCATTCAGGATGATAATGTACCAGTACCAGCAGATGCGGCTGCATTTACTCTGTTAAAAGAACAGCTGGTTGATGTTTTGAGTACATTGACAGAAAGAGAACAGAAAGTTCTTCGTCTGAGATTTGGTCTGGATGACGGAAGAGCTAGAACTCTGGAAGAAGTAGGTAAAGTATTTAACGTAACGAGAGAGCGTATTCGTCAGATTGAAGCGAAAGCTCTTCGTAAACTGCGTCACCCAAGCCGCAGCCGTAAATTAAAGGATTATTTAGATTGATTCAGCTTTCAAAGCGACTTCGCATGAATGCTTCCCTTGTAACAGCCGGTCATCGATTGGCGGATGTAGGTACAGATCACGGATATATTCCGATCGTATTGGTTCAGGAAGGCAAGATTCCATCAGCGTTGGCGATGGATGTAAATCAGGGGCCACTGAAACGAGCAGAAGAACATATTAAGGAATACCAACTGGATTCCTACATACATATCCGCCTCTCTGACGGTGTGCAGAATTTGCAGCCGCAAGAGGCGGATTCTGTTCTTATTGCGGGAATGGGAGGCGCATTGGTGATCAAGATTCTCCAGGAAGGAAAAGAAGTTTTGCAAACAGTCAAAGAACTGATTTTGCAGCCACAGTCTGAGATTGAAAAGGTACGTCATTATCTGGAAGACGCCGGATATTGTATCGTAGAAGAAGACATGGTACTGGAGGATGGAAAATATTATCCGGTTATGAAAGCAAAGCTTGGGAATATGCACTATGACCGAGAAATAGAATATTTATATGGAAAAATCCTGTTGGATAAAAAGCATCCTGTCTTAAAAGATTTTCTGGAACGAAAAATGGATAACAGCTCTAAGATTATGCAAAAATTGAAACAGGATGGAAAACAGGAAGAAAGAATGCTAAAGCGTATGCAGGAACTTCAGGATGAAATGCTGCTTATGCAGGAGGCATTAAAACGTTTTGAAGTGTAACGAACAAGGCGGTGAAATGATGAATTGTAAAGATGTGATTTGCCAGTTGGAGAAGCGCTGGAATTCTTCCTATGCAATGAATTGGGATAACGTAGGGCTTTTGGTTGGCAGAGAAGAAAAAGAAGTTAAAAAATTATTTGTAGCATTGGACATTACGGAAGCAAATTTAGAGCAGGCGTATGCATTTGGGGCAGATATGATCATTACCCACCATCCGCTGTTATTTTCACCGGTAAAGAAAATTACTACGGGTGATTTTATCGGAAGACGTTTGATTTCCATGATTCAGAAGGATGTTTGTTACTATGCCATGCACACCAATTTTGATGTGAAAGGGATGGCACAGCTGAATCAGGAATGTCTGGGTCTCAAAAATGCGGAAGTTTTGGAAGTTACCGTTGTTGAAGAGGAAGACGGCGATATGCATCAGGAAGGAATCGGAAGAATCGGCAATCTGCCAAAAAGTATGGCACTGACCGATTTTGCGGCAGAAGTGAAACAGAGATTCCAGATTCCGGATGTGCGTGTATATGGGGATTGTGAAAAAGAGATTGCTCGAGTTGCAGTCAGCAGTGGTTCTGGGAAAAGTATGGTAAAAGAAGCGCTCAAAAAGAGAGTCGATGTTCTGGTGACAGGTGATATTGATTATCATACAGGTATTGATGCGGCAGCTCAGGGGATGGCTATCATCGATGCCGGGCATTATGGCACAGAATATGTATTTATTGACTATATGAAAAAAGAATTGGAAAAAATGTTTCCAAATATGGAAGTGGGAGCGGCAGTTGTCAGCCATCCATATTTGGTACTGTAGGAGAAGAAACGTATTTCCATAGAGAAATGGAGGTGGCAAGGATGGAAAATAAGATGTATCAGGTAACAATCTGTAACCAGACACGTATGTATCCGGAAGGGATTCCTTATGGAGAAATCGTAAAAGAGTTTGAACAGGAATTTACATATCCGGTGGTTCTTGTTATGGTAGATGGAAAATTGCGTGAGCTTCACAAACGATTGAAGGGAAATTGCTGTATTTCCTGCGTGACAGCAGCAGAAAGTATTGGACATAAGACGTATAAAAGAAGTATGAATTTTCTGCTGTTGAAAGCAATTTATAAAATTGCCGGCGCAGAAAATATTCGCAAAGTGGTATTGAATTTCAGTATTGGCCCAGGTTTTTATTATACCATTGATGGAAATGTTTCATTAGATGAAGAATTTTTGGAGAAAGTGGAAGCGTATATGCGAGAACTGGTGGAAAAAGAAATTCCAGTGATGAAACGAAGTGTGGGTACAGATGCGGCGCAGAGTTTGTTTCATGCACACCGGATGTATGATAAAGAAAAATTATTCCGTTTTCGCCAGGTTTCCAGAGTAAATATTTACAGTCTGGGAGAATTTGAAGATTATTTTTACGGATTTATGGTGTGGCATACCGGATATTTGAAGTATTTTAAGCTGCATTTGTATGATGAAGGCTTTGTATTGCAGATGCCGACACGAAAAGAGCCGGATGTGGTGCCGCCATTTATGCCTTCTCCTAAGATCTTTCAGGTACAGAAAGAATCTGAAAAATGGGGAGAAATGATGGAAGCTTCTGTGGTTGGGGAACTGAATGAAAAAGTCTCAACAGGAGAATTTAAGCAATTGGTACTTGTTTCAGAAGCGCTGCAGGAAGGGAAAATTTCCAGAATTGCGGAACAGATTTGCAATCGAAAAGATGTAAAATTCATTATGGTTGCGGGTCCATCTTCTTCCGGGAAAACCACATTTTCCCATCGTTTGTCGATACAGTTGGCAGCTCATGGAATGAAACCACACCCAATTGCGGTGGATAACTATTTTGTAAACAGAGAAGATACCCCATTGGATGCGGACGGAAAGCCAAATTATGAATGTCTGGAAGCATTGGATGTGGAAACTTTTAACAGAGATATGAATGCTTTGCTTAGAGGAGAAGTAGTGGAGATTCCACGATTTAATTTTGTGACAGGGAAACGAGAATACAAAGGCAATTTCCTGCAGTTGAAGGAAGATGATGTTTTGGTTATCGAAGGCATTCATTGCCTGAATGATAAAATGAGCCATTCTCTTCCAAAAGAAAGTAAATTCAAAATCTATATCAGTGCATTGACACAGTTAAATATCGATGAACACAACCGTATTCCGACAACCGATGGACGTTTGATCCGCCGTATGGTGAGAGACAATCGCACCAGAGGAACGAAAGCGAGAGAAACGATTGCGATGTGGCCGTCCGTACGCAGAGGGGAAGAAGAAAATATTTTCCCATATCAGGAAGAAGCAGATGTGATGTTTAACTCCGCTTTGCTGTATGAGTTGGCTATTTTGAAACAGTATGCGGCGCCGCTTCTGTATCAGATCCAAAAGACAGATCCGGAGTATTACGAAGCAAAACGCCTGTTGAAGTTTTTGGATTATTTTGTCGGTGTACCAAGCGAAGATATTCCAAATAACTCTATTTTGCGGGAATTTGTCGGCGGAAGCTGTTTTGATGTATAAAAAGTTTTGAAAAGACCTTTGACTCAAGGGTTTGGTTATGCTAGAATAGCCACGTAAGTAGAATAAATGGTCGCGGCTGACAATGCCGAAAGGTGTCAGGTGAGGAAAGTCCGGGCTTCATAGGGCAGGATGCCGGATAACGTCCGGTGGAGGTGACTCCAAGGCCAGTGCAACAGAAATAAAC
>JAXJUX010000113.1:0-15155 GCA_036308845.1 Ruminococcus sp. | reverse complement strand
TGAATAATATAGTCGATCTTAGCGATTAGTTGAGAACGAGCGGCCTGTTTTTGAAAAGGAACATGTATGATCGGACTTCCCCAAACGAATTACAAATAAGTATTCTTTTATTCGTTATCAGTATCTTCTTTTACTGTTGTCTTTGCTCTTTCCATAATGCTTTTTTTCGGTTTCTGAGCATCCTGCTGTTTTCCAGATTTACCCTTACCGTTTTTTTGTCTAGGCTCTGTCGCATACATTCTATCCGGATATTTTGCAGAAAGTTTTTTCATTCCTGAGGCTGACCAGATCAATGCCCCCGGTAAAAATAAACTTGTAAAGATTACGGATAAGTATGGTAATTTGATAATAAATAATACAATATGCAATACCGCTTCAATCACCAGCAAAATAATCGCTGATTTTTTCACTAAATAGGCACGATCCAAACGATTAGATAACCGAATAGCCAGCATGCCAACGAAAACTTCAGCAATCGCTGCAACTAAAAATAATGCTGCAGCCACCCATAAACTCCACGTTTCAATGCCTGCTTCTGTGACCATATCCACATATTCCTGCACACCATCCTGTACGCCCATAGCGATTCCTGAAAAATTAACCGCATAACGTATGGTTCCGGTAATTGCATTGATCAGCAAAAATGCTCCGATCATCATGTTGATCATTTTACCGTTCAATGCCGTACGCAATTCTTTTTGATCCTTGTACTTGTACATGTTTTCCTCCTGTTTTACATCTGTTTCCGCACAATCCGATATTCGTCATCCAACTGGTAGTAGGGACAATTGTAAAACGTGTCACTCAGAAAACGATACATCTCATCCTCATCCAGATTCACATCACAGCAATAACATTCACTTTCTTCATCATATACAAAATTGCCGCAGGTATCACAACTTGTTTTTCCAGCCATTGACTCATCTCCTTCTCCCGATGCACGGTATATGTAATCATCTTTTCTCATTATACCGACTTCTTCCTATAGTGGCAAGAATAAAAAAATCACAAACTATAAATATTCTATAAACCGTATGATTTTCAAATTTTTACATATTCTATCCCCGAAAGGAGTGTGAATCATATGAATCTCGATAAAATTGTCTGTGAATGTATGGGGGTCACAACAGGAATGATCAAAGAAGCCGTTGAAAACGGTGCACATACACTGGAAGATGTTCAGGACGCAACCGGAGCTGGAACAGCCTGTGGGATGTGTGAAGAAGAAGTACAGCGACTGGTAGAATATTTCGTACTGGAAAAATAAATAATCTCAATAAAAAAGCGCCGCCTGGTTAAACATTTCATGCATTACCCACTGCGGCGCCATTTATTTCATGAGGAGTACAGCAGATAATTGCTATTGCTTTTCAATAACATTGGGGAACAGCGAGTTCGAAAATCCTTTTCTTAGATTGACTTTGGCGCGAAGACTTTTCTGAGCGTCAATTTAGTCAATCTTAGAAAAGATTTGAGAAGGAGCGGCCTGTTATTGAAAAGCAATAGCAATTATCTGCGTCCGTCCCCTCTGAATTACAAATAAGTATTTAATTTTCCTGATTGACAATTTGTAAATAAGATGTTAAATTCTATAGTGTCTTATATGACTGACGGAAGTGGAAATGACCACAGGGAGTATAGGACGTAAAAGCCGACCGTCTGGGCAATGATGCTTGGATTGTGCGGTTTTTTTGCTTTTTATGGGATAAATACTTTCGACAGGAAAGGATTTATGATATGATAAAAATGGTGAACAAAATTCGCTGATCCAGAAACTTTACATGTGTTATTAAAAAGGAGAGTACATAATGAAAATGATTTCATTAGAACAGGAATTGAAAAACAATGCGTATCCAGGACGTGGGATTGTTATTGGAAAATCTGAAGATGGAACAAAAGCAGTAACAGCTTATTTCATCATGGGAAGAAGTGAAAACAGCAGAAACCGTGTTTTCGTAGAAGATGGAGAAGGAATCCGTACACAGGCATTTGATCCTTCTAAACTGGTTGACCCAAGTTTGATTATTTACGCTCCAGTAAGAGTATTGGGAAATAAAACAATCGTAACAAATGGTGATCAGACAGACACTATTTACGAAGGTATGGACAAACAGCTGACATTTGAACAGTCTCTTAGATTAAGAGAATTTGAACCAGATGCTCCAAACTACACACCTCGTATTTCCGGTATCATGCATGTAGAAGGCGGAAAATACAGCTATGCAATGTCTATTCTGAAAAGCAACAATGGTAATCCTGCAGCTTGCAACCGTTATACATTTGCTTATGAAAACTGTGTTGCTGGTGAAGGACATTTTATTCATACTTATATGTGTGACGGCAATCCACTGCCAAGCTTTGAAGGAGAACCAAAACTGGTTTCTATCCCAAATGACATGGAAGCTTTCACAGAAATGCTGTGGAACAGCCTGAACGAAGAAAATAAAGTATCCCTGTTTGTTCGTTATATCGACATCGCAACAGGGGCATACGAAACAAAGATCATCAACAAAAACAAATAAGAAATAGGAGAATTGTAATGAACGAATTACTGTTAAAATATGGATGTAACCCAAATCAGAAACCTTCCAGAATTTACATGGAAAATGAAGCAGAACTGCCAATCAAAGTTCTGTTCGGAAGACCAGGCTATATCAACTTTTTGGACGCATTTAATGGATGGCAGCTGGTTCGTGATTTGAAGAAAGCAACAGGTATTCCTGCAGCAACTTCCTTCAAACATGTTTCTCCAGCCGGTGCAGCTGTTGGTCTTCCACTTACAGAAACTCTGGCTAAAATCTACTGGGTAGATGATATGGATTGGAAAAACTTCTCCCCAATCGCTTGTGCTTATGCAAGAGCGAGAGGTGCAGACAGAATGTCTTCTTTTGGAGATTTTATTTCTTTGTCTGATGTTTGTGATAAAGATACAGCTCTGTTGATCAAACGTGAAGTTTCTGACGGTGTTATCGCTCCTGGATATACAGAAGAAGCTCTGGAAATCCTGGGACAGAAGAAAAAAGGTAACTACAATGTAATCCAGATCGATCCAGATTACGTTCCAGCACCTGTTGAACACAAAGAAGTATTTGGTATTACTTTTGAACAGGGACGTCAGGAACTTGAAATCAACGATGAACTGATTTCCAATATCGTAACAGAAAACAAAGAACTGTCTGAAGAAGCAAAACGTGACCTGAAAATTTCTCTGATCACATTGAAATATACACAGTCCAACTCTGTATGTTTCGTAAAAGACGGTCAGGCAATCGGTGTTGGTGCGGGTCAGCAGTCCCGTGTACATTGTACACGTCTGGCTGGACAGAAAGCTGATAACTGGTGGCTGCGTCAGAGCGAAAAAGTTATGAACCTGCCATTCAAAGAAGGTATCACTCGTGCAGAACGTGACAACGCAATTGACGTATACATGGGCGATGAATATATGGATGTTATCGCTGATGGCAACTGGGAAAGAATTTTCACAGAAAAACCATCTGTATTTACAAGAGAAGAAAAGAGAGCATGGCTGGATACATTAACAGATGTAACAGTAGGTTCTGATGCATTCTTCCCATTCGCAGACAACATCGAACGCGCTTACAAGAGCGGTGTAAAATATATTGCTGAACCAGGCGGATCTGTTCGTGACGATTTAGTAATCGAAACATGTAACAAATACAACATGGTTATGGCATTTACAGGAATTCGTCTGTTCCATCATTAATAAAAAATCAGTGCCCGTTTGCAAAGTTTGCAGACGGGCGCTTTTTGTTTAATACGAGGAAAAGTTTTAAGCGAGTCAGGCAATTGCGAACTGGCGCTTTACTTTTCTTCGGTAGTGTGATAAAATGCACAAAGAATGTGGAGTGAAACAGTGTGCCATTTGGTATGCGGTTTCACTAATTTTTACGTTAATGAAAAGAATGGAGATTCAAATGAAAAAGAACGATTTTATGCAGGGGATCCATCATGGAATTCCTATTTGCCTGGGATATTTTTCTGTTTCCTTTGCATTTGGAATGACAGCGGTGATGTCCGGTTTACCTGCATGGGCAGCAGTGTTGATTTCTTTGACAAATCTGACCAGTGCAGGACAGTTTGCGGGAACGAATCTGATGCTGGAGCATGCAGCATTGGCAGAAATTGCCATGACAACGATCATTATCAACATTCGTTATTTTCTGATGTCCTTATCTGTTTCACAAAAAGCAGATGAAAAAATGACAATCTGGAAACGATTGCTGGTGGCATTTGGAATTACCGATGAGATTTTTGCAGTATCTGTGATGCAGCCGGGGAAAATTACAGCTTCTTATATGGCAGGGCTGATTATTACACCGGTTCTTGGATGGACAGGCGGAACATTATGTGGAGCAATTGCGACCTCTTTGCTGCCGGATATTCTTGCAAATGCATTAGGAATCGCTTTGTATGGTATGTTTATTGCAATTATTATTCCACCGGCAAGACAGCATAAAAATGTCATGTTCACCGTGATTCTGGCGATTATAGCAAGTGTGGCATTTACTTATTTGCCGATTTTGAAGAATTTGTCCAGTGGCTGGTCGATTATCATTATTACGATTGTTGTGAGTGGGATTGCAGCAACTGTATTTCCAAAAGAAGTGGAGGAAGAAGCATGAGTACAGGATATATTTTTGCCAGTATTTTTGTGATGGCAGGGTGTACATATCTGATCCGTATGATTCCGATGGCATTTTTCAGAAAAAAAATTACCAATCAATGGGTGCAGTCTTTTTTGTATTATGTGCCATATGCGGTTTTGGCAGCGATGACATTTCCAGCGATATTTTCCAGTACCGGTTCTACGATCAGTGCGTGGGCAGGATGTGCGGCAGCTGTTCTTCTGGCGTATTTTAATAAAGGATTGCTTACGGTTGCGGTAGGTGCTTCGGCAGTTGTATTTGTTGTGCAGTTAATGGGATTTTGATGGAGTGATCATGCATGAGAAGTATGGAATTTAAAATGGAACGAAAAGGCCTGTTGGAAATTGGGCAGGAAGTAGAAGTGACGGAAAGTGCGCTGCCAACTTCTTATTATTATACGATTCAGCCGATGATTGCCATGAGCAAAAATTATCAGGGATACGAACGCTTGAAGGCAAGAAAAGGAATCGTAAAAGATATTCGTGAAACAGACAGAGGTTATTATACCGACGTGGAATTTGATGAAGATTAAATAATGCAAAGCGTGCTTGGGTTGAACTGTTACAGAAAATCCCCCGGGGGTGCTTGTACTTTTGAAAAAGGGTGGTATAATATTAAATACTGCTAAAAATTTTTTTGAAAACTGGGAGGTAATGATGAAAGAATACGAAGCTATTAGAGAAATTATCAATCAATGTCCTTTGAATCATTCCAGGGACCAGCTTTTTGAAGAAATAGAGTGTGAGGATCCTGAAATTTACATTCAGAACAAATTTCGGGGAAAAGAATTCCGATACGAAAAACAGGTACAGCCAGATGGAACTATGGTATTTGATATTTATACAGCGGGTATTCATCAACGCTATACGTTTACGGAAATATAATGATTTCAAAGAAAGGATGAAACGGGATGGCAGATGTGATTAAAACGCATACCCATGTTTTAGAAGACGGTAGTGTGATTGAACATACCCATGTGGAAGAACATGAGCATGAAGGAGAACAAATGCATGGGCATAGCCATATGCATGATGCACAACATCAGCATGGACATGGACATACCCATCAGAATACAAAAGCAGTGTTGAATCGTTTGTCCCGTGCAATCGGACATTTGGAGTCTATTCGAAGAATGGTAGAGGATGGAAGAGATTGTACGGAAGTCCTGATTCAGTTGTCTGCTGTGAAATCAGCTTTGAATAATACCGGAAAAGTTATTTTGCAGGATCATATTGAACATTGTATTGTGGATGCGGTTCGTGAGGGTGATTCTCAGGCATTGGAAGAATTGAATAAAGCAATTGACCGCTTTATGAAATAAAAGAAAAGCGATATTCGCTGAAAAATAGAAGGGGATTTTAGAAATGGCAAAAGAATGTAACAGTAAAACATGTACAAAAGAAAGCTGTGAAGGATGCGCAAGCAAACAGCCAAAAAGCCTGTTGGAAGAATTGAACGTATATTCTGATATCAAACATGTAATTGGTGTTGTCAGCGGAAAAGGCGGCGTTGGAAAATCTTTCGTGACAGCTTCTTTAGCAAATCAGATGGCAAAAAAAGGATTCCGTGTAGGTATTCTGGACGCAGATATCACAGGACCATCTATTCCGAAAATGTATGGATTGCATGGACCAGCTATGGCAGATGATAACGGAATTTATCCTATGCTTGCTGAAAATGGTATTAAAGTAATGTCTATCAACCTGCTTCTTCCAAACGAAGAAGAACCAGTAATCTGGAGAGGACCAATCATTGCCAACATGGTAAAACAGTTCTGGACAGATGTCATCTGGGGCGAATTAGACTATTTATTTGTAGATATGCCACCAGGAACAGGTGATGTTCCTCTGACAGTATTTCAGTCTCTTCCAGTGGACGGTATCGTAATCGTATCTTCTCCACAGGATCTGGTGAAAATGATCGTGAAAAAAGCATACAAGATGGCACAGATGATGAAAATCAAAGTGCTTGGCGTAGTAGAAAACTACAGTTTTGTTGTATGTCCAGATTGCGGCAAAGAAATGAAAATCTTTGGTGAAAGCCATATTGATGAAATTGCAGCAGAATTGGGAATGGAAGTGCTTGGCAAAATGCCAATTAACCCATTGTATGCAGAGGCTGCAGATAAAGGTGCATTCCACGCAGTAGACAATGAATATGTGGAAAAAGCAGTTGAAAAAGTATATCAGATGAGCAGAGAAAAATAAAAAGAATGGAACCAGTATGAGGGAAACTTCATGCTGGTTTTTTTATGGGGCGACAGCTCCATGAAAAAACTTTGGAAGATCGCAGAGGCGCTGGTAAAGAAGTTTTTGCTTTGCAAACGCATCTCGCAGAGAGTTCACAAGCGAACGCATTACATTTTAATATTGACAAGAACGAATGTTCGGTGTATGATAAAGGCAAACAAATGTTCGAGGTGGTGCGATGGTAATTCAGGAAAAGATGGATGTAATGCAAAAACTGAATATTTTATCCGATGCTGCGAAGTATGATGTGGCATGTACTTCAAGTGGTGTGAATAGAAAAAATAACGGCAAGGGTATTGGGAACTGCATTGCCCCGGGAATCTGTCATAGTTTTTCGGCAGATGGAAGATGCATCAGTTTGTTAAAAATTCTGTTTACCAATGAATGTGTATTTGATTGCAGATATTGTGTCAATCGTTCCTCTAACGATGTAGTGCGGACATCTTTTACACCGCAGGAAGTCTGTGAACTGACTATGGGTTTCTATAGAAGAAATTATATTGAAGGATTATTTTTGAGTTCGGGGATTCTGAAGTCTCCTTCTTATACCATGGAATTATTATTTCAAACAGTATACAAGTTACGGATAGAATATGGATTTCAAGGGTATATTCATTTGAAAGCAATCCCTGGTGCGCCACAGGATTTGATTCAGCGGGCAGGATTTTATGTGGATCGTATGAGTATCAATTTGGAATTTCCTACCGCAGAAGGTTTAAAAATGTTAGCGCCTCACAAAACGAGAAAAACCATTCTTGCACCTATGAAGCAGATTCAGTTGGGGGTAGCTGAAAACAAACAGGAATTGGCGATATATAAGCATGCCCCTAAGTTTGTCAGCGGAGGGCAGAGTACGCAAATGATTATAGGTGCCAGTGGAGAAAATGATTATCAGATTATACGGACGGCGGAATCACTGTATCAAAAATTCGAGTTAAAGAGAGTGTTTTATTCTGCCTTTGTCAATGTAAACGAAGACACAACGCTGCCTATGCCGATCGAAGGACCTCCGTTATTAAGAGAGCATCGTTTGTATCAGGCAGATTGGCTGATGCGATTTTATGGATTTCAGGCACAGGAGTTACTTTCGCAAAAAAAACCGAATTTTAATGTTTTTCTTGATCCGAAGTGTGATTGGGCATTGCAGCATTTGGAGCAGTTTCCGGTTGAAATCAATACAGCGGATTATTACACGTTGTTGCGAGTGCCAGGAATTGGTGTTCGTTCCGCGCAAAAAATTGTGGGTGCACGTAAATATGGTGCGTTGGATTTTAATGATTTGAAAAAGATGCGTGTAGTATTAAAAAGAGCGCTATATTTTATCACTTGCAGTGGAAAAATGATGTATAGAACCAAGATTGAGGAAGATTATATTTTAAGAAATATGTTGGATCCAAGGGAAAAACTTCCAGTGGACCCGAATATTACATATCACCAATTGTCTTTGTTTGATGAACAGATGGGATGGGGTAGCTGATGGATATAAAGCATGTATATTTCTGTGAAAATAGTCTGGAAGGAATTTTGACGGCTGTGTATGTGGCCTGGGAAGCAAAGGTTGGGCATGCAAATGTTGAGATTCGTACGAAATCGGAAGACAATCTGGAATTCTTTTGTGTATACCACGAGGTTGCAGCGGATTTGGAAAAAGCAGAAAAAGTGCTGAGAACAATGCGGCGAAAGCTTGGAACGGAAATTACGGAAGATATCTGTTATGCAGCCTGTGCAGAGGATGAAGAAAAAGGAACTGCCATTTACAGAACGCTTGTGGATTGTCTTTCTGTAAACGGTGCTTCTTATGGGAAACGGCGGTTAGATAATTTGAAAAATCCTTCGGTGAGGAAAGTAGTAGAGCTTTATAAAACGGTGTGGGGTGAATACCATCATTATTTAGGTTTTTTGCGGTTCAAACAGATTACAGAACAGATATTGTTTGCAACCATAACACCAAAGCATGATATTCTATTGCTTTTTCAGGAACATTTTTCAGATCGATTTATCACAGAACATTGGATTATTTACGATAACAAAAGAAAAAAGGCACTTCTTCATATGCCATATGGTCCCTGTACTGTCTACGCAGGAAATGAGCAGATTTTGGAACAATTGTCTGCCTGTAAAGACATGGAACAGGATTATGAACGGTTATTTCAAGGATTTTGTCAAAGTATAGCAATAAAAGAACGAACGAATCTGGACTTACAGAGACAAAATCTTCCGCATCGTTTTCGGGAACATATGGTAGAATTTGAAAAACATATGGATGTAAGAAGTGAAAAGAAAGCTTTTTGATTGAAAAAGAATGATGGATAGAGAAACTATTCAGAATAGATCAGAGAGCTTTTTTTGTATTCTGTTTTCTGGTATAATAAGGATAATATAAAATTACTATAATGAATCAGTAAGATATAAAGGAGAAAACATGGACAAAGAAGTTATCCATATATCTGTTAGATATCTTGTAGAATTTATTTTGCGTTCCGGAGATTTGGATAATCGTCGTGGTGGATTTGCCGATAAAGAAGCGATGGCAAAAGGCAGCAGACTTCACAGGAAAATACAAAAACGAATGGGTGCTGAGTATAGAGCCGAAGTTGCACTTTCGCATCAGGTGGAGTTTGATGAATTTGTGATAGAAGTTGAAGGACGGGCGGATGGCATTATTGAAGCTGAAAATAAGGTCACTATTGATGAGATAAAAGGTGTATATAAAGAACTTCGCTATCTGGAAGAACCGTTGGAAGTACATCTGGCGCAGGCAAAATGTTATGCATATATTTATGGTTTGCAGAATGAAATAGATACGCTTGGGGTACAGATGACGTATTGTAATCTGGATACAGAGGATATTCGTAGGTTCGAGAAAGAATATCGATGGACAGAGTTGGAGATATGGTTTTCGGAACTTTTGCATCGATATTATGTGTGGGAACAGTGGCATTACCATTGGAAGAAAAAAAGAAATGCATCCATGCAGGGGATGGAATTTCCATTTCCATATCGTGATGGACAAAAAGAAGTGGTAAGCAGTGTGTATCGTACCATTCTCAGAAAAAAACAGTTGTTTATACAGGCTCCCACTGGTGTAGGGAAAACGATGTCAACAGTTTTTCCAGCAGTGCGTTCCATGGGAGAAGGAATTTCTGAGAAAGTGTTTTATTTAACTGCAAAAACGATTACCCGCACGGTAGCGTGGGAAGCCTTTCAGATATTAAGAGAACGGGGACTGCAATGCAAAGTTTTGATTCTCACGGCAAAAGAAAAGATGTGTGTATGCGAGGAAGTAGAATGTAATCCACAGCACTGTCCGAGAGCAAAGGGGCATTTTGACCGTGTAAACGATGCAGTGTATGCTTTATTGCAGGAACAGGAAAGTTACAGCCGTGAATTGATTCTGGAATACAGTGAAAAATATCAGGTATGTCCTTATGAAATGTCACTGGATCTGGCTGATTGGGTAGATGCAGTTATCTGTGATTACAATTATGTATTCGATCCAGAGGTACATTTGAGAAGATTTTTTGGAGAAAGCCGAAAAGGAAATTATATATTTTTGATAGATGAAGCACACAATCTTGTGGAACGAGGCCGTGAGATGTACAGTGCTGTATTGTATAAAGAAGACTTTCTGGAAATTAAAAGGAAAGTAAAACCATATCGTAAAAAATTAGAAAAAGCACTGGAACGCTGCAATAAACAGTTATTGGAGTTGAAGCGGGAGTGTGAAACCTATCAGATTATAGAAAGTCTAGGGGGATTTTCCATGTCTCTTATGAATGTGATGGGAGAGATGGAAAATTATCTGGAAGAATTGGAAGATGGAGAACTTCGAAAAAATCTGCTTGATTTCTATTTCCAAGTCAGAAGCTTTTTGAATATCTATGATCTGCTGGATGAAAATTATGTGATTTATACACAACACGATGAGGACGGAAAATTTCGTGTGAAACTGTGTTGTGTGAATCCGGCAGTGAATTTACAGCGTTGTCTGGACAAAGGTATTAGTACTGTTTATTTTTCTGCAACGATGCTTCCGATTCAGTATTACAAAAAAATGTTGAGCGGAAGAGAAGATGATTATGCAATTTATGCACAGACACCGTTTTCTCCAAACCAAAAACAGATTGTTTTGGGAAAGGATGTAAGCAGCAGATATACACGAAGAGGTGTGGAAGAATATGCTAAAATTGCCGAGTATATTTATAGAGTAGCGTGTGCAAAGACTGGAAATTATATGGTGTTTTTTCCCTCTTACAAGATGATGAATGAGGTATATGGCATTTATCAGGAAGCATATGGAACTGAGGGGATGAAAGTTTTGCTTCAGACTTCAGCAATGCAGGAACAGGAAAGAGAAGAATATTTGGCTCAGTTTGAAGATGTAGGAAAACAGACATTATTGGGATTTTGCGTCATGGGAGGAATTTTTGCGGAAGGAATTGATTTGACAGGAGAACGCCTGGTCGGCGCTCTGATTGTGGGAACTGGATTGCCGCAGATCAGCTATGAGAAAGATATTTTGAAACAATATTATGACGAGCGGCAGGAAAATGGATTTGACTATGCGTATCGTTTTCCAGGTATGAATAAAGTGTTGCAGTCAGCAGGGAGGGTTATTCGTACAACGCAGGACAGAGGTGTGATAATCCTTCTGGATGAACGTTTTTGTACGAATGAATATAAAAATTTATTTCCAAGAGAGTGGAGCGAATACGAGATATGTACAAGACAGAATGTGCAGGAAGTATTGGAGCGATTTTGGAAAAGTAAAATGTAATAAAAACTATATTATGAAGAAGGGTTGGGATTCAAAATGAACAGCAAGCAGTGGCAGAACCCTATGTTTTTACAGATGGGTAGAGAAAAGGAGAGAGCGTATTTTATTCCTTATGAAAGTCAGGAGAAAGCTTTTTCGGGGGATAGAGATGGTTCGGATTTTTGCAGAGTGCTGAATGGCGAATGGGATTTTCGCTTTTTCGCAGCATATTATGATGTGCCAGATGAAATAACGGAATGGGATAAAATTCCGGTTCCATCCAACTGGCAAATGCATGGATATGAGGCACCTTACTATACGAATGTAAACTATCCATATCCGGTAGATCCTCCATATGTGCCGGATGAGAATTCCTGTGGTGTATATCGTACATATTTTACATGGGAAGAATATCTGGAGAAAGAGGTATACCTTGTATTTGAGGGAGTAAATTCCTGTTTTTATCTATATATTAATGGACAGGAGATTGGATATAGCCAGGGCAGCCATATACCAGCTGAGTTTTGTATTACAAAATATTTAAAGCGGGGAAGTAATGAAATTCTGGTAAAAGTATTGAAATGGTGTGACGGAAGTTATTTGGAGGATCAGGATTTCCTGCGTTTTTCTGGTATTTTCCGAGATGTATATGTATTGTTCAGAAGTCCGGAACATGTGCGAGATGTGCAGATTAATACGACAATGGACCAGTTGAAAGCGAAATTCTGGTTTACAGATGAAGATCATGTGCAGAATCAGCAGATTGAGGCATATCTTTATGATGGAAAACAATGTCTGGGTCAGATACAGATAGAGAATAATGAACTGGAGTATCATCTGGAAGGGGCAAAATTGTGGAACAGTGAACAGCCGAATCTGTATACGTTATTGATTCATGCATATGGAGAGTATATTCCAATCGCTGTAGGATTCCGTACGGTAGAAGTTTCAGAAAAGGGAGAATTGTTAATTAACAAAGTTCCTGTAAAGATAAAGGGTGTAAACCATCATGATACACACCCCACAAAAGGCCATGTGATGGATCTGGATGATATTAAGAAAGATTTGTATTTGATGAAACAATTAAATATCAATGCAATCCGAACTTCCCATTATCCTCCGACACCAGAATTTTTACGCCTTTGCGATGAATTGGGATTCTATGTGATTGATGAGGCAGATGTAGAAACACATGGATACGTTTCAAAAGATACTGGATGGTCTTATCAGGCTTATAACAAAGAGTGGCTTATGGATATTCCAGAATGGAGAGAAGCTTTTCTGGAAAGAGCAAGAAGAATGGTGGAAAGAGATAAAAATTTCCCAAGCATCATTATGTGGTCCATGGGTAATGAATGTGGATATGGAACGTGGTTTGATGATATGTGTAAATGGACAAAAGAGCGCGATCCATATCGTCTGGTTCATTATGAAAGAGCGTGTCTGGTAGATAATCCTCCATGTGTAGATGTGGAAAGTATGATGTATCCTTCTTTGGAAGAATTGCAAAGAGAAGGAGAAAAAGAGGAAAAAAGACCATTTTTCCTTTGTGAGTATGCACATGCTATGGGAAATGGACCGGGAGGATTGAAAGATTATCAGGAAATGTTTGATAAATATCCTCGTTTGATTGGTGGATGCATCTGGGAATGGGCAGATCATACTGTATTGAAAGATGGTAAATACTATTATGGCGGAGATTTTGGTGAATTGACACACGATCATAATTTCTGTGTGGATGGATTGGTTACTGCACAAAGAGAATGTAAAGCAGGTTCCTGGGAAGCAAAAGCTGTATTCCAGCCGTTGGATGTCCGTTGGGTAGTAAATAATGATGGAAAATATGAGCTTGCAGTGACCAATTTACATGATTTTACTTCTCTGGATGCATATGACTTGAAGTGGGAATTGAATGTTGACGGTATTGTAGAGCACGCAAGTGATCTGGCGGTATCATTAAAGCCAAAACAGACAATCAAATATCAGATTCCAGACGATTTTACGGTAAGTTATGAATTAGGGGCTTACCTGAAGTTTTCGTTAAGGAAAAAGACGGAAAGTGTATGGGCACCAAAAGACTATGAAGTTGCTATGGTACAATTACCGATTCCGGAGCCATTTGCTGTAAAGAAAGAAGAAAATGCGCAGATTGCAACAGGTGAGCTGGTTGTAAATGAACGTGGAAATATTCTGGAAATCATGAATGCACATGGTGATGGATATAGTTTCCACAAAGTAAAAGGCAGCCTGCAGGGAATCTGGCGTTCCGGTAAGAATTTGCTGCAGCAGGATGCAGAATTGGGAACATGGAGAGCTCCTACAGATAACGATCGCCATATTATGTATACATGGGGGCTTTTTGAAGATAACCGAAGTGGTTGGAATATGAATCGTCTGTTCCAGAAATGCTATGATTTTAGATGGAAACAGGAAGAAGATGCGGTAGAGGTTATTTGTAAAGGTGCACTGGCAGGGGTAGCAAGAAGTCCATTTATGAAGTATCAGATGTCCTATAAAATCTATGGTGATGGAAAGATGCAGATTACAGTAGATGGTGATGTGAATGAAAAAGCGGTATGGCTTCCAAGATTTGGATTTATTTTTACGTTGCCATATGATATGGAACAGATGGAATATTATGGTCTTGGTCCATACGAAAACTATCAGGATATCTGTCATCATGTAACCGTAGATTGGCATCAGTCTACAGCTACAAAAGAATATGTTCCTTATATCAAACCTCAGGAACATGGAAATCACCGTAAAGTGAAGAAATTGTTCGTGAGCGATGAACATACAGAAGATAAACTGCAATTTTGGACAGATGATGAAATGGAATGTCAGGTATTGCATTATTCCAAAGAAGAATTGACAGAAAAGAAACATCATTTTGAACTGGAAGAAGGAGATACTTACGTACGCATTGATTATAAAGTAAGCGGAATCGGGTCCGCGAGCTGCGGACCTGATCTTCCGGAAGCATATAGAATAAACGAAAAGAAAATTCATTTTTCATTTTTCGTTATGTAAAAGATTAATAAATTCTTTTACGGCTGCAGTGAGAGGAAGCTGTGGCGTATGAGCAACAATCAGCTTCCTTTTCGGCAGTTTTTCGATAATGTTCAGTGTGAACAAATTTTTATCCTCTGGTAAACAAAAATCTGGAACGAAGGCGATTCCGAGACCGATACGAGATAAATCAATTAGTAAATCATTGCTATCTAATTCGAATTCAGGGACCAGGTCTAATTGGTTTTGCTGAAAAAGTGCATGAAGGAATTCACTGGTGGAACTTGTCTTGTCCAGCATTAGAATAGGATAAGACAGTAATTCTTTCAGAGAAACGGCACGGTCTTTTAACTCGCTGTAATATACAGGATTAGCCACAAAGCAATCCTGAAACATATGGATTTCAGAAACATTTTGTCCATAATGCAGGTTTGAATTGGGAGAATTTGTTACAATTAAATCTACTTTTCCCTG
>JAXJUX010000112.1:0-2995 GCA_036308845.1 Ruminococcus sp. | reverse complement strand
TCTCTTTTATTATATTTTTCGATTGCTTTCAATAATTCCTCTTTTTTGAAATCCGGCCATGGCACATCGGTAAAATAGAATTCTGTATATGCTAACTGCCACATCAAATAATTGGATAAACGTAATTCCCCACTGGTACGAATCATCAAATCCGGATCCGGAAGTCCTGCGGTATCCAGATAACTGGAAATCGTTTCTTCTGTTACCGGTTCTGTCAAAATTCCATTTTTCTGGTCTTCCAGCATTTTGTTGACTGCACGGGTAATCTCATCCCTGCTTCCATAGTTTAACGCAATCTGGAAATGCAATTCTGTGAAATCTTTGGAATATTCTTCCAGTTCACGAATACTCTGCTGGATATCCGAATCAAAAGCGGTAGGATCACCGATAATTCTGACACACATGTTATTCTCTTTTGCAATTTTTTTGCATTTTTTCAAATAACTTCGGAAAATTCTCATCAGTCCTTCCACTTCTTCTTTGGAACGTTTCCAGTTTTCCGTGGAGAATGCGTAAACGGTCAGGTATTTGATTCCAACTTCTTTGGCAATCGCACAAATATCTTCCAGATTTTCACAGCCCTTTATATGACCGTAATTTCTTGGCATCCCTTTGCTTTTTGCCCATCTGCCGTTACCATCCAAAATAATCGCCACATGATTTGGTATTTTCATAAATCCTCCTTAAAAAGAGGCATCCTACAATGGAGTTATCTCCAATGTCTGATGCCTCCCTCATGACAACAAAACTAAAATGTGATATCACGCATGGATTTCTCCATACTACGTGTCCCTGAAAAATTATACTGTCAGGATTTCTTTTGCTTTTACTTCGACAGCCTGATCTACTTTTTTGATGTATTTGTCTGTCATTTTCTGTACTTTATCTTCCAATTCTTTGATTTCATCTTCAGATACTTCTGTTTTGCCCAGTTTTTTCAGCATATCGTTTGCATCACGACGGATGTTACGGATAGCAACTTTAGCAGCTTCCCCTTTTTTCTTAACGTCTTTTACCAGATCTTTTCTGCGTTCTTCTGTCAGTTCTGGGAAAATCAGACGAATCACTTTACCGTCGTTTGTTGGGTTGATTCCCAGATCAGAAGTGTTGATTGCTTTTACGATTGCTTTTACCAAAGAACCTTCCCATGGCTGAATCTGAATCATTCTTGGTTCTGGAACAGAGATGTTAGCAACCTGCTGCAATGGTGTTGGGCAGCCATAATATTCAACCATGATACGGTCCAGAACGTGTGGGTTTGCACGACCTGCACGGATAGTACCAAACTCGCTGTCCAGGTTTTTCATAGTTTTTTCCATTTTGTCTTCAAATTTTACAATTCTTTCATCCATGTGTGTAAATCCTCCTGAATTATATAGTTTATACGTTATTCTACAACTACGCGAGTTCCGTTGATTTCTCCGCGAGCAGCTTTTATAATACTGTTTTCTTCGTTCAATCCGAATACTAACATAGGCATCTTGTTTTCCATGCAAAGAATGGATGCTGTAAGGTCAACAACTGCCAGTTTCTTATCGATAACTTCCTGAATATGCACGCTGTCATATTTTTTCGCCTGTGGATTTGTTTTCGGATCGCTGTCATATACACCATCAATTGCTTTTGCAAGCAGAATAGTTTCTGCTTCGATTTCGATTGCACGAAGAACTGTGGTTGTATCTGTGGAAAAATATGGATGTCCTGTTCCGCCAGCAAAAAATACGATCTTGCCCTGTGCAAAACAATCATTTGCTTCGTCTTTGGAGAATAATTTTGTAAATGCTCCGCAAACAAATGGTGTCAAGATTTCTGTTTTCATTCCTACAGAACGGAAAATCTCAGAAACATAAATACAGTTCATAACAGTTGCCAGCATACCAATCTGGTCAGCTTTTGTACGGTCGATGGTTTCGCTGCTTCTTCCTCTCCAGAAGTTACCGCCGCCGATTACTACACCAATCTCTACGCCTTCGTCTACAAGTACTTTTACCTGTTTTGCAACTTCTGTAACGGTTGCTTCGTCAAAACCTGTCTTTTTTTCACCAGCAAGTGCTTCACCGCTTAATTTCAATAATACACGTTTCATCGCTTCTGCTCCTTCAAATTATTCTGTTGCGGATAAGTTATTAATATAATCTGTAACTGCTGTGTTATCAAATTCGATCGTAGCAGTTTCAGCAGCTTTGTCCTGCGCTTTATCATATACAGAATAGCCTACCCATCCAATGAAAACAACTGCAACCAATGCGATCAGTCCCATCTCAACTTTATGCATCAGTTTCTGTTTTTTCATAATCTTCTGACGGTTTGCTTTTTCTTCTTTGTATTTATCAACTTTTACCTGACTCATGTCTAAATCTCCTTTGTGTCTACTTCTCTCGCTATTATATCATATCTTGTTATAAAATCAAACCAAAGTTGTCGGATTCAAAACAAAAATACGCATTATAATACTACAATAATTCCGCCATCATTGGCATACATGGAGCTAACACCTGCCGTATCCAGCATGATAACGCCTTTCACCTGAATACGCTTTAAAATAGCTTCTTTTACCATTTCCGCACGTTCTTTACAGTTGCAATGAGAAATGGCAATCATTTTATCCATACTGCCGACAGATTTTTCTGCAATATAATCTACCATTTTTGCCAGCGCTTTATTAATTCCACGCGCCTGATCCAACTGACAAATATTTCCTTCTGGTGTTGCACCCATGACCGGTTTGATTTTCAATGCAGATGCAACAAATGCCTTCACTTTGCTCAAACGTCCGTTTTTTCTCAGTGTTTCCAGATTTTCCAGCACAAAAAATGTATTCTGGCTGTCAATATACGCCTCAACTGTTTCCACGGTTTCGTCAAATTCCATACCGGCTTCTTCACATTCCTGTACTTTCAGAGCTATCAAAGTCTGACCGATGGAAGCACTTCTGGAATTAAATACATGAATTTTTTTATTTCCATCTTTTTCCAAAGCAAGACTTTTTCCAAGC
>JAXJUX010000111.1:0-16361 GCA_036308845.1 Ruminococcus sp. | reverse complement strand
GTTGGTATCTGTTCTTCAAATACTTTCTGCAAACGCTGTAAATCCGCTTCTTCTTTCTCCGTCAATTGCGATTGGCGAACTGATTCTCTACACAATTCCAAATCATCACTGTAGGAAATCTGTTCATTCAACTCGTTTTCGTTCGGAAGCTGTCCCGGAAAATATGCCCGTTGTTTTTGCAGATTCTGTTCTCGTATTTGAAGTTGTTTGCAGGCATCTGCATACTTTTCCCGTTGTGCCTTTGCATCCTGATAAACACTGATTTCCTTTTGTTTTTTCTGCAGATCTTCCAGACGTTCCTGCAAATCTTCTTTTTCCGTTTTGAGTGTTGCTATCTTCTGATTCAGTTCATCGATGCTCTCATCCAGCAAAATACCCTGCTTTACATCCCGTTCAATCTGCGCAATTTCATCTTTCAGTTTATAAAGACTTCCCTGTTTTCTGGTCGGACTCATGCTGTTTAATAAAGACTTTAACTGTTCATCCACTTTTTCGAAATTATTGATATCATCGGTATTTTCTGCCAGATTGCCTAATTTTGCATTGATACTTCCATTTGTGGAAGTCTGACAATCATTTTGAGAAATAAAGACCGTTCTACAAAAGGATTCCGCATCAATCTGAAACAATTCTTCTCCTATTTTGTTTGAAAAATCTTTGCTTTCCAGATTGGTCTTGGCATCTCTTAACACAAACACATCATCTTTTTCTTTCGTACCAAAGGTTCTAAATATCTGATATTCTTTCCCATTGGTTTCAAATGTCAGCATTCCGCCATAGACACCACCTTGCCATGGCTTAAAATGCTTTCTCTCATTTTCTATATCATTACGTTTTCCTTCCCCGGAAAATCCGTAGAACATTACACGAATAAAGGTGGCAAGGGTACTTTTTCCCCAGCCATTTTCCTGACAGATTTGGTTACAATTTCTGGAAAAATCAAAAGACTGATTGCTGATTTTTCCAAAATTCTCAATATGACAGCTTATTAATCTCATGACTGCAATTCCTCCCCTGCCAATGCCTGGATTCCATAACGAATCAGTATATTTTTTTCTTCTTCGTCCATATCGGATTCCAGAACTTTTCGTACGAATTCTCCTTTGAGAGATTCGTCCAGCGCAAAATCCTGATAATTTACGTACAGACGTGTTTCATCATAAATTTTGAGAAAATAAAAATCATCTGCAAATTGCTGCTGCAGAAATTCCATGTTTTTCTCACATTCCACATCCACCTGACCTTCCAGTACAATTTTGACCAGACTGTCACTGTTGTATTCTGCTTTATCCATCTGACGCTGGATTTTTTCTGCAATTTCTGTCGTTGTCATGCATCCGGTCACATCCACCGGCAAGGTATAGAGATTTCTTCTTGCAAACGGTACAAATACAGTCTTGCAGCTTCGCTGTTCTTCATCAATGTCCAAAAGTACAAATCCATGCTCGCCGCATTCATCAAATCCCCTGCCTTCCAGGCATCCCGGATAGCAGTAGATACCTCTGGCGTCCAGAGTTTCTTGTTTATAACCATGAATATGCCCCAACGCCAGATAGTCAATTCCTTTATTTTTCAGATCACGCAGGCTGATTTTCTCTGCTTTGTTTCTTCCCGCGGTTTCCACTTCCTGTCCATGAAGTGTCACGATATTAAATTTTTCCACGTCAAGAAGCAGTGTGTGGTAAATGGATGACACATTTTCTGCATCCAATTCCACACCTGTAATCGTCACGTTTCCCAAATCATAGGTTTTCCATGTATGTTCAAACATTTTCAGATTTTCCGGAATCACTTCCAGACCAGCCAGAAAACTTTCCGCATCGTGATTCCCTTTTAAATAGTAAAAATCAATCTGCGGGTGGTTCTGAATCTGTTGATATACCGTATTTTTTGCTGTAGCGGAAATATTTTTCTTATCGTATAAATCACCTGCTATGATGATCGCCCGCACCTGATGTTCCACTGCATAATCCACCATTTTGCAAAAGGTATGCAATAACTCTGCTTTTCTGGTCTTTGCCTGCTCTTTGGTCAGATTTGCTGTCATTTTGGAATCCAGATGCAAGTCCGCACAATGTATTATTTTCATGTATTTACTCCGTAATCTTTATGACTGCTTTTACAATGTCTGCTTTGTTATTGACACTGTAATCCATTGCTTTCTGTGTTTCTTCCAATGGGAAGATATTTGTTACAATTCCTTTCAGATTGACTTTTCCTGCCGCAACCGCTTCAATTGCCATCGGATAAATATGACGATAGCGGAAGACCGTTTTAAAATTCAACTCTTTATCCAGTGCAAGGCTCATTGGTAATGTCATCTGACCGGATTTGCTGTAGCCAACCAACACAATGGTTGCCCCTTTCTTTGTCATGTGAATCGTCTGAACGGTTGTAACCTCTGTTCCGGCAGTTTCAATCGCCAGATCACATCCTTTTCCATCAGTCAGACGGCGTACTTCTTCTACTACGTCCACTTTTGTCGCATCAATCACACCATCAGCGCCCAATTCCAAGGCTTTTTCCAGACGTTTTACCATGATATCAACCACATAAACTTTAGAAACACCCATTGCTTTCAATGCCATCATCGTCACCAGACCGATACAACCGGATCCCATAACAACTGCGGTCTGTCCTGCCTGTGCATTCCCCTGGCGAGCCGCGTGGAAACCTACTGCCAATGGTTCGATCAGCGCGCCTTCCAATGTACTTACATTTTCCGGAAGTTTAAAGCACAAATCCGCTTCATGTGCCACATATTCCTGAAATACCCCATCTACTGGAGGCGTCGCAAAGAAAACAACATCCGGGCAAAGGTTGTAGCGCCCGGTTCTGCAAAATTCGCAGTGTCCGCAGGTTTTTCCCGGTTCCAAGGCAACTTTATCACCGACTTTCAGATGTTTTACATCTTTTCCCACTTCTACAACAATACCTCCTGGCTCATGTCCCAGAACAAATGGAGGCTCTACCACATAATCGCCAATAGCTCCTGATTCATAATAATGCAGGTCACTTCCACAAATTCCTACATATTCTAACTTAACCAACACCTCGTTGTCTTTTGGTGTTGGGATATCTCTTTCTTCAAAACCAATCTTCCCGATTCCCAGCATAACCGCTGTTTTCATTTTACCTTTCATAATACCCTCCTTCTATAACAAATAAGCAAACATCAAGGCTTGCAGCTTCCACATGCCTCATAGCCTTGTTGAATCAACTCTTCTCTGTTCCCTGTAAAAACTTCTTTGTTTTCATCTTTTATGGTTTGTGCACTTTTACAGGTTTCTTTATGAAATTTTTTACTGTTTGTATTTAACACATACGTTTCCGATTCTGATGCAGATGTACCGGAACTGCTCTTTGTCCCAGTCAGCTTACTTTCTCCTGTCGCATAATCAATCGTAATTCCCGGCTGCACATTATAAACAAATACATTAAAGCAAATACCGTCTCCATTGTCTTCAATCGATTTTGCTTCCATCACCACACCGATAGCCACCAGATTATTCCCCTGAAAAACTGGTGTTACGCGATACAATACATGATTTCCAGTTTCTTTTATGTAATCGGCAACCATATTTTCAAATGGAAGCATTCCATCCACGTTCATATAACGGGTTCCCGTAATCAGATTCTTCGCATTCGCATTTTCTGCGGTCAACTGATATCCAATCAAATGACAACGGTTGTACAAATATTTTCCTTCTACAATATCGTACTTGATAGTCTGCCATCCGGTAGGTTTCACCGATCCGATGCTTCCACGTTCTTCTGTCGGCATCAAATCGGTTCCAATACAGGCAATCGCTTCCTGACAGCGCCCCAGACTATCCAAATCACTGTATGTTTCATAAGAATTTGGCTGTAATTCGTCCTGCGTAAAATCTGGTTCATTATCATTTAAAACAATGTATGGCTGGTCAACATATTCTGGAAGTTCACTGATGCTTTCAATCTGATAGGAACTGTTTGACTTTTCTGCTGTTTCTTCAAATTCCTGTTCCCAACTACTCTGCCCCACATAGGACATACTTGCTTCCAGCTGTTCCAGTTCGTCCAATGCCTCCTGCAGCTGTTCCAGATCACTTGAAATCTGCTTACTGGTTTCCACCACTTTTTCCGGTGAGCAACCGATGATACAAAATGTAGCCAAACCTATGGCTGCGAAACGTAGTTTTTTCATTAAGTTTTTCATGTTTTAATCTCCCCTTTTGTATTTATAAATTACCCAACATAACTCTCTTTCGTTATTTTCTCATGGGAAAATCCTGCCATATCCACAGAACTTTCCAACACCCACTGCGACAAATCCAAATCCAGACTAAAATTCTCCGGATAATTGCGATTCCAACGGTAAACAATCAGCTTTTCTATTTTTCCCTTCACTTGTTCCAACCTCTGATTTTCCACAAAACAAAACTCCCCCTGTCCTGCCTTTTGCAAAAAATCTTTATCTGTCGAGATATCCCCTTCCATACCTTCGAACAGTTTGGCAGAATATTCGTCTATCCACAATCTGCTGCATTCGCATTGTGCAAGAATATCCTGAATCACCACACGATCACGGCTTTGCCTGCGACCGCCGAACATCATGCCATTGTTGTCATCCAGACATACAAAAACAATCATTCTAACACCCTCTTTCTTAATTATTCTTTCCCTTCTATTTTACAACATGATAGACAAATACGCCAGTAAAACAAGAACATCCATTCGATTTTTTCTAAATACCACTGGATACTAACATCTTTGCCAAACACTCCATATGCCGGTTATCTGTTCCACAACATCCTCCCCAGATTTTTATATTTCCTATGTTTGTCAGCGTCATCATTTCTTTGGCAAAGTCTTCCGGTTCTGAGCATTTTAATTCCGCCGAGCCATCCAATTGAGCATAAGAAAGTGGAGAGGTATTCGCCTGAATCCCCAAAAAACGTTCACGAACGATGGAATTCTGATTAAATGGCTGCAACAATGCTTTTTTTACAATACTTGGGTGAACACAATTTGTCATATAACAAACAGGTTTTTTCTCCGTAACGGCATCAATATATTGTATGGCATCCGCAATCGTTGTTCCATCAATCAATTTTCCATCTTCCTGTATCGTAAAACTAATGATATATGGTATACCCGTTTTTGCCATTGCCTGCGCCATTCCTGCTGCTTCCGGCAATGTTGGCATAATTCCTGCATACAGAAAATCTGCCCCTGCCTTGTGAAAACATTCTGCCTGCCAACGATGAAATTCCAGTGCTTCTTTTTCTGATAAATCACCTTCTCCTGTATACGCGTCTCCTTTACATCCCATTAAACCGCCTACGTACATTTCAATTCCGCTGTCTTTCTGTATGTTCCGCAGCAAGTCCACATTGTCCATTATGATTTGTTCAGAACCACCGGTACATGTCACACGTTCATAATTGGCGCGTCTTGTTGGTGTCATTGCCAAAAACGGAAGCTGATACCGACGTGCAATATCGATATACTCGTTCCATAAATTTGTTAACGCCTGTGCGCCCTGTTTATCATAAAGCAATGTTGCCATGGCAATATATTCGTCAAAAGTTAATCTATATTCTCTTTTTAATCGTTCTCCCAATGCACCTTCCATCAGGATTTTTTCATTTTGTTTTATGCATTTGCGAAAATTCATCATTCCAACCATTTTACTCCCCATTTACGCATTTCCAGAAATACATTTTGGAAATCCATCCCTTTTTCCGTTAACGAATACTCTATGGTAACCGGTTTCGTCGGCAATACTTTTCTTTCAATTACTTCATTTTCTTCTAACACTTTCAATGTATCTGATAAGGATTTTGTGCTGCATCCGATACTTCTGTTCAACTGATTAAAACGTTTTGGACATTCATACAACTCTCCCATCACGAGAAATGTCCATTTCCCGCCGAAAATCTGCATGGTTCTGCGGATTGCTTCTACACATATTTTGTCATCTGTTGGATTCATTTTTGTCCTGCCTTTCTATTTCATATACATATTTTCACTCATCCATACGTATCTGTGGTTTGCTCCCAAGTCGCCTGAGTCTATACAAAAGAAGTTTCTCTCTCAACCTTATCACTCATTTCTATAGAAGTAAAGTAAGTATACTTTTTTTGCGTACTTTATTTTTTAAACTATCTTTTTTATAATAATGCCAGAAATCAAAAAATGAATGGAGACAACGATATGCGTACAGTATTAATTACAGGTGGAACTGACGGTATTGGAAAAGGCCTTGTTCTGTCTTACCTGGCAAAAGATTATCATGTTTTTGCGGTGGGTACTTCTGAACAGAAAGGAACTGCACTGCTGGAAGAATCACATAAACTTAATCATGGGAAATTAACTTTTATCAAAGCGGACTTGAGTCTTGTAGAAGAAAATCTAAAAGTTGTGAATCTTATCAAAGAACAGGTAGCCTCTTTGGATGCCTTAGTATTGTGTGCTGCATCCTTAAAAGCACAGCCTTCCTATATCGAAACGAAAGAAGGAATTGAATTTACATTTGCCCTTTATTATTTGAGCAGATATGTTCTTTGTTATCAGTTCAAACCTTTATTGGAAAAATCCTCTCACCCAATGATTCTCAACGTTGCTGCACCAGGCATGACCGGCCCTGTATATTGGGATGATTTGCAAATGAAACAGAACTACGATGGGCAGAAAGCGCAATTTCATGGCAGCCGTTTAAATGATCTGTTAGGTGTATGGTTCTGTGAAACAGATACCGCTCATAACATCCAATATATCCTCTTCAATCCTATGGCAGCCCGTACTTCCGGTGCCAAGAAAATGGCTGGTGACAGCGGATTTATGAAAATTATGATGACTCTGTACTACAAATTTGCCGGAAAAGACGTGGATGAAATCGTAACAATCATCCATCAGAATATCGATGCGACCAATCAAACTGGCTTATCTGCTTACAAATTGGATAAAACTGTAGATTTGACAATGGGAACTTTTGAAAAAGGAAATGCTGAAAAGTTGAATCTTTATACTGCAAACCTTGTCAAAAAATTCAATATATAAAAATTTCTGCTTGTATTTAGGTAACTCAGAAAGAATCTCGCTTTGCGAGATTCTTCGTCTGAGACAGTTTCTATTCTCTGTCTTAACCTAACAATTCCATTACATGATGATACTTATCATTATAATATTTTTTACTTTCCGTAGATAGCTTTGTGAAACTCCTCTCTAATTTTCTTTTCACAAATTGAATTCCTTCTTTCATATTCATATGTTTTTCTACATACGCCAAATATAAAAGACTCGGTACATTGTCAAAATGCGATATTGCATCCGCATCTGCAACGCACATTTCTTCTATACTATTTTTATCCTTATACACGCTACCCCTATGATTTTTAATACAATTCTGCACTATGTCTATTTTTGATTCATCATACGACCATTTTTTCAATATATCATATGCTATTTCTGCACCATATATATGGTGATTTTCATACAAATTATAATCTGTAACAGATGCAATATCATGAAGCCAGGCAGCTATCATCACTATTTCTTTATCAGCACCATAGCGATCTGCCAAGAATTCACTGTTTTTCACAACAGCTTCTATATGATAATAACAACCCATTCCAAATTTATTCGTTGGTTGTTTACATCTAAAGTATAGCTCTTCTTGTAAATATTCTAAAATATCTATTCTCATTTATAATCTCCATCAAACCAAATAAACTTATCTCCAATTTATTTTACCAAAGTCTATCTCATATAACAACGTACTGCGAATATAGAACTGTAAAATTTGTCGAACTAAAGATGCTTTACACTCATAAAAAATAGCCCTATAATTTGAATACATACTTATTGAAAGGGGTGTGAAAGGATGTCTGAATGTATGACAGAAAAAGAAATGCTTCACGAACTAATCGATACGTTTACAAATTTGCAACGTATTAAAAAAGCAGAAAACCCGCAAAAAGAACTTGACTTTCAATTAAGAATCGTGAAAGCAAAACTGGAGGCATGCGGAATCGTTACTACTGATCTGGAATTATAATTACAGTTTACATAAGATAAACAGGGACAGTCTTAATGACTGTCCCTGAAATTTTTACCAACTATTCACCTATTTATTTCTTCTGACAAATCGAATCTTACAAACATCATCGCCATTGGCAATCGTAGCCGGGAGATCCAGTTCACATCCGAAACTTTCTGCAATACCTCTGTCACCGCACATTGCATGATCGCAAAGTACACGAATTTCTTCGTCAGAACAACCCTGTTTCTGCCATGCCTTTACCAATGGGCAGTAATGAAAATCGATGTCCAAATGATCATCTGTACACTGTTTGATATCCATTTCAAATACCCACTGTGCGAATTTGGAAAACAAAGTTTTCTTCAAACCTTTCAGAGAATCTCCTCCGCCCGCTTTTTTACGCAAATTTGCACCCTGATATAAGCCACAGCGTCTGATTGCATCTGGTGCGTAATCCTTGGAATCCAAACCTTTTTTCTTTGCCTCATCGCAAAGCAGATACATCCAAAGCGCACGATGTTCCAACTGTTCTCTGATTGCCACAATCAATGGATTTTTAATCTTTGGTTCGTTTTTGATACTCATTTTTACTCTCCTTCCCGAAAACATGTAAACTATTATTTATTATATATCTTGTTTATTTTTATCTCAATCACTTCTTCATTCGAGTTTCCTCAATCCAAATATTCTATTTTTCTTGCATATCGCGTTTGCATTCGGTATAATATATTCGGTTCCACCTTATTCGGTAGGCGGTTAGTCCTTCACCAGAGGGTTGCCGAGTGCCTTTGACACTCGTTTTGCAATCAAAACTGAGCCAGGACTTGCGACCCTCTGACTACATAAACTCCTCAGATTCTCTGTGGAAATCGTACATAAGGAGGGATGCCTATGTTGACAATCCAAGATTTGACTGCTGTTTTAGGCGTATGCCTTGCATCATTTCAAATTGGCTACTTAATAGGATATAAAATCGCAAAAAAATAACCGCCCCAAGTCTGCAAACTAAGCGGTTATTTTTTCACTTATAAAATGGACTAACCGTCTATCGGTAGCACCTTTTCTATAATTATATTATCATTTCACAATCTGTATGTCAAATATCTATTTTTAAACACGCATTGTCAATCTAAACTCTTCTGCCTCAATATCCCTATATATGGGTCATCACTGCAGGTTCCCACCGGAAAATATCCATTCCCCTCGTAATATTTTGAAAGTCTATCATTATCTTCTGCTGAATCTAGCCGAAAATAGTGTTTTCCTTGATTGCGGAAAAACTTCCGCATAATTTGTCACATTCCATTGCCGGATTCCATTTTTATCCATCCACTTTATTCTCTCCTGAACCAGATGGAACATCTGAGGAATTTCTTCTTTTTTAATTTTTCTAAATATATATGTATTTTCCATTCCTATATTTTCCAAATCTAATCTTAAAATTTTCTTTCCATCTACACACATCAACGCGATTAATCGAATACTGTTTTCCAATTTTCTGACCGATACGCTGCAAAACACATTTGAATCTGTTCTTCATTATTCTTTTCCGCTGCAAGTTCCGGCAGTTCGCCTTCCGCAAAATAACGGTATTCCGTAGTTTCTATATTTTCCTTAAACTGCCCGCCAATCACCGTACACTGTACAAATATTTTACAAATACCATACGCATACACTGGAAGGTTATGTTTTGCCCGATCCTGTACTGCAATAATTCGATCTGCAATTACATCCAAACCTGCTTCTTCCTTCACTTCTTTTACTGTATTTTCTGCAACGGAAACATTTATATCACACCATCCGCCCGGAAGTGACCATTTTCCATTATTTTCACGAACAAGCAGGATTTTTCCATCCTCAAAGATAGCAGCTCGCGTATCCAGCTTTGGGGTCTGATATCCACTTTCATTACAAAATAAATCCTTTACTTTTTCCAACGGAAATTCTGACATATGCGCCACGATTTCCGCTGAAATTTCCCGAATTCGTTCATATCGCTCTTTATCGTAGACATCTCTTCCATATGTCAGCCCAGCCTGCGCAAGACTCTGCAACTCTACCGCCCATTGTAACCATTTTTCATTTGTGTCCATCTATCTTCCCCCTAATATCCTTTATATTTTATCAATCCAACACATATGTCCATCTCTGACAAGTTACTTTTCACCCTGTAACCCACAAATCAATTTCATCCTTTGCAGGCATTTCAAAAATAGAATCAAACTTTTTCGCAAGGTTATCATCCACAAAATAAGCACTGGTTTTTCCTTCTAAAACTAATTGATTTCTATGCATTAAACGTTGTTCCCACACCTCATCACTGATATCCAAATAGTGCATTTCACATGCAATATTTCGATCCTCATAAAATTGTTTTGCAAATTTTCTGCTAGCTTTCGTCCAAAATCCCCATTCAAGAATCACATTGATTCCTGTTTCAACAAGTTCTGCTGATTTTTCAAATAAATATTTTTGAATATTTTGCGTATATTCCTCATGCTTATCACCGACCTGCTGTTCAAACAGGGCAAGCATAATCTCATCCACAGAAAGAACTGCTGCTCGTTCTTTGATACGTAATTGTTCTGCATATGTACTTTTCCCACTGCAAATTTTTCCGCATATTAAAATTACCTTTGCCATAATTTTTCCTTGATTCTTAAAGGAAGAGAAATGCCCGGACAAAGACTTATTCGGGCATTTTCTTTTAATAATTTTCTAAACCTTAACGACTGCCCTCTACTCCACCATCTCCTGATACGGCCAATCAATAATCCCGCCAAATTCCAGTACATTTTCATATCCCAGATCTGCCAGTTTCTGAGCTGCCTGTTTGCTGCGGTTTCCGCTTCTGCAATATACAAGAATTGTCTGTTCCATATCCGGTAAAATTTCCGGTTCTTCCCAAATATCTTCATTTGGCAGATTGAGCGCACCAATAATATGTCCTGTTTCATACTCTTGCAGAGTACGCACATCCAAAACAATAATATCCTCCCTTGTATCCATCAGTTCTTTTGCTTCCTGTGGTGTAATCTGCTGATAAGTCATCGTTTTTTCCTCCTGATTTTCCGTTTTATCTGAATCAGAATTCGCATCTGCACGCAATCTTGCGTCTGTGGTTGTCCCCACCACCTCTGATTCCGCATCACTTTGTCCATCCATACACTCCACCAGCTTCAAAACTGCCGCAGCCGTCTGCGCCTGCTGTTCTTCCTTACTAATCGCAGCAATTCCATCGCCTTCCTGCTCTCCATAATATCCAAACCAGGCGTGATTTCCGCCTTCTATACAGATTTCTTTATAGTCCGAAGGCATATAGGAACGTCCTTCTTCCAGTTTTTCCATATTCAATACGCCGTCTTCGCTTCCATAAATAGATATCACAGAAATCGTATCCGGCAAACTGGCTGTTGGATAAGCAGCTAAAAGCACCAATCCATCCAGATTTTCCGGATTTGCCGCAGCGAGGGAAGCCGCCATAGCGCCGCCCAAAGAATGTCCGGACAAATACCAATGTTCATATTCGTAAGCTTCCATAATTGCTTCGGCTTTATTTTGTCCCAAAATTGCCAGATTACACGGCATTTTCACTAAAAATGCATCGATACCCTGTTCTGCAAGTTCATAAAATAAAGGAACATATGCCGTATACTCCACTTTTGCGCCCGGATAGAAAATTATGGCATGTTCTGTTCCCGGTCCATCCAAAAAAAGACCCGTATCGATTTCTTTTACGGCCACTGGCGCATTTCCATTAATATTGCCATTGATATATTCCTGCACGATATCTTCGCTTTTGTAATAATCATTTACATACCAGATTCCAGCTCCCGCTATCAGAATGGCAATCAACAACAGAATTGAAACTACTCGTTTTTTCTTTCTTTTCATACTATCCTACCTTTTTTACAACATTTGAAATCCGTATACTTATTTGTAGTTTGGCGAAATGGAAATCTTCATATACAATTCCAACCTCACAAAACAAATTATTATTTATAATAACAGTTTCTTCCCCCAAAGCAAAGTCTTTCCAACAACTAACATACACATTCCATCACAAAAATGATATGATATACTCAAAATACAATCTCAGGAGAACTGACCATGAAAATTATTATCTCACCTGCTAAAAAAATGAATGTCAATACGGACATATTTTCCTATAATAATCTTCCTATTTTTCTGCCGCAGACCCGTCAGATCACAGAATACATCCAATCTCTTTCTTTTGATGAGTGTCAAAAACTTTGGGGATGCAACGATAAAATTGCCCAGCAGAATTTTGAACGTTTCCAGGACATTGATTTGGAACACACGCTGACTCCCGCAATTCTATCCTATGAAGGAATTCAATATCAATATATGGCACCTGTTGTATTTTCAGACGATGCACTTATTTACATAGAAAACCATTTGCGTATTTTGTCTGGATTTTATGGAATTCTGAAGCCATTCGATGGCGTAACCCCTTATCGTCTGGAAATGCAGGCAAAAGCCAAAATCAACGGCACAAAAGACTTGTATGCATTCTGGGGACAGCGTTTATATCAGGAGCTTACCAAAGACGACCACCAGATTATCAACCTGGCTTCCAAAGAATATTCCAAATGTATCGAAAAATACCTGACACCAGAAGATACCTTCATCACCTGTATTTTTGGCGAAGTGCAAAACAATAAAATCATTCAAAAAGGAACACTTGCGAAAATGGCACGTGGGGAAATGGTGCGTTTTATGGCAGAAAATCAGATTACAAATGTAGAAAATATCAAAAATTTCAACATGCATGGCTTCCTTTTTGACGAATCAAAATCCTCCGATACAGAGTACATTTTTATCAAAAATAAGGCTTAATGAAAAAATAAATGCTTTATAAAATTTCTTTCAAATTTCTAACGATAGCATAACAAAAATCAAAATAATCCTATATATTCTTCTTGATACCCTTGTAAAATATGGATAATTATTAGCTATTTTTCGTTATATAAATCAAAATCGACTTATTTTAAGTCAAAATCCTATCTAGAATGCGTGCTTTTTTTGACCTATGATAATCACGTAAGCGAAAACAACGCAAACACAAAGGAGTATAAATATTGAGAAAATTAGTAAATTTTTTTGAAAAGAATGGATATGCAATTGCATGTAGTATGATGGCATTAACCGGAACAGAAGACTATGAATTGATTGAAGCATTACGTGCATAATATCCACTGGTAACTGAAAATCCGAAAACTATATAGAGAAATTTTGAAAAGGAGATTTTGATTATGAAGAAATTAGCTAAATATATTGAAAAACACGGTTTTGAAATCGCATGCAGCATGATGTACATTTCTAACAATGTAAACTATGACGTTATCGAAGCTTACAGAAAATAAGATAAACCCATTAGCCTTAAAAGGGATAAACGCCAACAAACGTTTATCCCTTTTCCCTTTCCTATACGGACAGTTCGCTTATCCAAATACCTTCTTACCGTCCAAATACGTAGCAGAAATCCCAATATCTTTCAATTTATTATGTTCCACTGTAAACGGATTTTCATCCAGCACAACAAAGTCAGCCAACATTCCCGAGCAGATTTTTCCTTTCAATGTTTCCTCAAAACTGGACCTCGACCCACAGCTCGTATAACTATCCAATGCCTCCTGCAACGTAAATCCTTCTTCCAGATGATACGCGGCAATATTTCCAGCCAGATTTTTTCTTGTCACAGCACACTGGATTCCAGCCATCACATCCGGCAATTCCACCGGACAATCTGATCCGTTGCTTACTGTCACACCACGCTTCATAAGCGTTTTCCACCGATAACTGGTGGCAGCAAGTTCTTTTCCAACACGTGCTTCCACAATATTAATATCATAATCCAGAAAAATCGTCTGCGCATAGACATGCAGTCCCAATTTTCGAATCCGCTCCAATTGATCTGCCCTGGTAATCTGACAGTGCACGATTCCATGGCGATGATCCTGTCGCGGATGCTCCGTCAACGCTTTCTCAAACGCATCCAGTACCCAGTCAAGACAGGCATCCCCTATCGTATGCACCGCAACCTGCATGTTTTTCGCATTTGCATAAGAAATCATTTCCTCAAACTGTTTTTTTGAAAATACAGGAATCCCAAAGGTGGTCGCATCATCCGCATATGGTCTTGACAGAAATGCTGTTCTTGCACCTAATGCACCATCCCCCAACATCTTTAACGGTCCGATTTTGAAGAAATCCGAACCTTTTCCCGTCATATTTCCCGCCTCTACAAATCCACGCAGCGCTTCCAGACTTGTAAAGTTACTCTGTTCATAAACACGTACCGTCAACTCACCTGTCTCTTCCAATTCGCGATACGCTTCATTGATCTCTTCCCACGGCACATTTTGAAATGCACAGTAATCATCTGTCTGGCAACTGGTGATTCCATAGGAATTTAACTCTTTACATGCCGCCAAAATCATATCTTTTATCTCCGCACAGGACGGTGCCGGGATTTTTTCATACACCAGATCCATGGCATTATCATAAAAGCGACCATCCAATATGCCGTTTTCCATCCCGATTTTACCGCCCTCAACCAGCATCTTTGCAGCTTTTTCCTCGGTCATTTCCATCAATTCCAGCGCTTTGCTGTTCACCACAAGGCAGTGACCACAGGCACGCACGATACAAACCGGTTGTTCCAACGACACCTGATCCAAATCATATCGATTTGGCATTCTGTCTGCATCCGAAAAATAATCCTGATTCCAGCCACGCCCCAAAATCCAATTACTTTTCCTAGAAATTTCGGCAAATTCCGACAGACACGCAATCATATCTGCCAAACTCTGGGTATGATTTGCTAACTGCGCCTGCTGCAGCGCCTTTCCGAATCCCAACAAATGCATATGGCTGTCATTGAACCCGCTGCATACAAACTTCCCTTCCAAATCTACCCATTCTGCATCTTCTGTCGCCATGGATTTTGCTGTTTCCCAATTTCCTGCATAAAGAAATTTATTATTTTCTACGACAAAAGCTTCCTGTAACGGCATTTCTCCCGTATAAATAGTTCCATTATAAAAAATTATTCTCATTTGCTTCTTTTCCTGTCTATTGTTTTGCCTGCGGTAAGGAAATATAAAAACTTGTCCCCTCACCAACTTTACTGTTTACCTGAATGGTTCCACCATGCTCTTTTACAATCCACTGCACCATGGAAAGTCCAAGTCCTGCGCTGTCCGTCTGCGTTCTTGCCTGATCTGCCTGATAAAAACGTTCCCATATATGCAGCAAATCTTTTTCTTCTATGCCAATTCCATCGTCACGAATTTCCGCCTGAATCTCATTTCCCCATTTGCGAAGACTGAGCCAAATATGTCCATTTTTCTTCCCATATTTCACCGCATTATGCAAAAGATTCATCCACATACGAATCAACAGCGTTTCATCGCCCATCATAAATATCTCCGGTTGAATATCCGTCTGAAGCGCAATATGTTTTTCTTGTGCCGTTACGCTGATCTCATCCGCCGCCATTTGGGTCAATTCACTAAAATCAATCATTTCCTTTTCTACCTTGGCACGCCCCTGATCTGCTCTCGATAAAAGCAACAATTGCGACGTCATCTGGGACAAGTGCTTTGTCTTCTGATATAAGACCTGAACACCTTCTCGCGTTTCCTCATCCAAATGTTCCTGCGCCAGCAAATCCTCACATTGCAGCAACATCGTAGAAATCGGTGTTCTCAACTCATGCGCTACATCAGAAGTAAATTGCTGTTCTCGTTTTAGACTTTTTTCGACAGATTCTAACAAATCATCAAAGGTCGCAGCCATCCGGTATATTTCATCCTTGCCATTTCCTAAATTGATACGACGGGATAAATCTTTGTCTTTTTGAATAGAGCGTACCGTATCCGTAATCTGACCTACCGGACGCAAGGTCCGTCCTGTAATATAAAATCCCATACACGCCGTCAACACAACCAACAGCGGCAAAAATATTATAGCCAGCCGCACCGTTATCACAAAATTTTCTTCCGCATCCGTAATCGAAGTGACTCCCCGGATATCAACCGTCCCATGGCCCGGTACCTGATAAAACATATCCATCAAATAAAACTGAGTCCCATCTTCTCCTAAAATCCTGCGGATACTTCCGTCTTCAAAAATTGCTGTATTATCAAAAGCATACGGAATCTTTCCATACAATAATGTTCCGTTGCTGGCATACACGGAAATATAAATTCCATGTTCCAATTCCAAAATATCGGAATCAAATTCCAAAGCACCATTTCTATATTCAATATCTTCCGTTGTTTCGGCAACTTTTTCTTCCAAACGACTC